>JAJRTM010000649.1 GCA_024278285.1 Planctomycetota bacterium | reverse complement strand
TCACCAGATGTTTGTGAGCTCAGAAATTGCAAATAGCCAGGAATACAAAGAGTTCTGGGCGAAGTTGAACCGAGGTGAATATGAAGCCAAAGAATACAAACGAATTTGTAAAGGGGGCAAAGAAATCTGGATTCAGGCATCTTATAATCCCGTCTTTGATCTGAATGGCAAACTATTCAAGGTGGTGAAAATCGCAACTAATATTACTGAACAAGTGAAAAACACTGAAAAAATGAAGTTAGTTGTCGAAGTCGTTGAAAGTGCCGACCAGTTTGCTGAGGGAGCAAAAATGATTTCTTTGAGTGGTGCAACTTTAAGCGATAGCGCACAGATGCAGGCAGCAACAGTGGAAGAAATGACCGCATCTGTTGATGAACTGACAAGCTCTATTCAGTCAATTTTCAAAAGTACGATCGATACCATGGGGCAGGCGAACGAAACAGCAACTATTGCCAAAGAGGGTGGAAATTCAGTCAGTGAAGCAATCAATGCGATGCAATTAATTAAAAAATCCAGCGAGCAAATTAACGATATTATTCAGGTAATTAGCGAAATTGCTGATCAGACAAACCTTCTGGCCTTGAATGCAGCGATTGAAGCAGCCCGAGCCGGTGAACATGGTTTGGGGTTTGCAGTGGTTGCTGACGAAGTACGAAAACTTGCAGAACGTTCGAGCGAAGCTGCAAAGGAAATAACTCAATTAATTAAGGAATCATCCCAGCGGGTTTCAGAAGGTGCAGAATTATCTGAAAAGGTGGGTCTATCATTATCAGCAATTGTTACTGCTGCTGACAAGACGGCTCAGGGAATTACTCAAATCTCCAAGCAAACTGAAACCCAGGCAGTCAGTGCCACCGAAACTCACACAGCGATAAAAACTATTTCTGAGACAACGGAATCGAACGCAGCCAGTGCTGAGGAATTGGCGGCCAGTGCTGAAGAACTTGGCGCCCAGGCGGAAAGTCTACAGGAACTTATTAGTCAATTTGGTAAAGAATAATAAATACATTTTATTATATCTTAAAATCGACAAATTTCACAACTAGAGAAGTGATTTTCTGAGGAATATTCATCATGTTTGAAAGTATATTTAATAACAACAAAGATAAGCTACAATTATTAAGTGAAGAATTAATTAATCTAAAAATGGATTTGGCTCTTCAAAAGGCTGTGGCAGATAATGCACCCATAAATATAATAATTGCGGATACAGATTTGGTGATTACTTATCTGAACCCCTTCTCGATATTAATGCTTAAAAAAATAGAAAACTTGCTTCCGTGTAAAGTTAATGAAATCATTGGAAAGAGTATTGATATTTTTCACAAGAAACCTGACCAGCAACGCCGTTTTTTATCTGATCTAAACAATTTGCCTCACCAAGCGGATATTAAATTAGGGGAACATACTCTCGAACTACTCATAACTCCAATATACAGTAAAGAAGGTGAGTGCCTCGGCCTCATGACGACATGGGATATCGTAACTAAAAATCGGTATTTACAAAGAGAAGTTGTTGGACAGGTTGATGCAATCAATAGGTCTCAAGCTGTGATTGAATTCAGAATGGATGGCACAATTATTACTGCCAACGAAAAGTTTCTGAACGTATTAGGTTACACTCTGGAAGAAGTACAAGGTCGTCACCATCAGATATTTGTGGACTCCGATTTTGCTAATAGTCAGGAATATAAAGAATTATGGGAGAAGTTGAACCGAGGTGAATATGAAGCGAAAGAATATAAGCGACTTAGAAAAGATGGCAAGGAAGTCTGGATTCAGGCATCCTACAACCCTATTCTTAATCTGGATGGCAAACCGTTCAAAGTAGTGAAATTCGCAACAGATATTACTGAACGGGTGAAATTGCTAGAAACGACTACCCTCCAACACAAAAAAACCCAAGAGCTGATTACTCAGGTAGTCGAAAGCGCAGATCAGTTTGCTGAGGGATCAAAAACGATTGCTTCAAGCAGTGCGATTCTGAGCGATGACGCACAGATGCAGGCAGCAACAGTGGAAGAAATGACTGCTTCTGTTGATGAATTGACAAGTTCTATTCAGTCAATTTCAAAAAGTGCACTCGATTCCATGCAACAAGCTGACGAGACGGCTACGATGGCAAAAGAAGGTGGAGATTCCGTCAGCGAAGCAGTTAATGCAATGAGGTTAATAGAAAAATCAAGCGAACAGATTAATGATATCATTCAGGTGATCAGCGAGATAGCTGACCAGACAAATTTGTTGGCATTAAATGCGGCCATCGAAGCTGCACGGGCCGGTGAACATGGCTTGGGGTTTGCAGTGGTTGCTGATGAAGTACGAAAACTGGCAGAACGCTCGAGTGAAGCTGCAAAAGAGATCACTCAACTAATCAAGGAATCTTCCCAGCGGGTTTCAGAAGGGGCAGAACTGTCAGTAAAAGTGGGGGAATCTCTTTCAGCGATTGTTGCTGCTGCCGACAAAACGGCTAAGGGAATTACCCAAATCGCGCAGCAAACTGAAACTCAGTCTGTGAGTGCCACCGAAACTCATACAGCAATTAAAACCGTTTCCGATACCACAGAGTCCAATGCAGCCAGCGCTGAAGAATTGGCAGCCAGCGCTGAAGAATTAGGTGCTCAGGCTGAAACCCTGCAGGAACTTGTCACACAATTCAAGTTATAAAGATTCAACGCGTTTATATTTGAAAATTGATTCCCCCTTGAAGTTTCGTGTTGGTTAAAATATTATTAATTCCAAATAGATTACTGAATTCTATGGAGATGATAATTTGAACCTTATTAAACTCAAGCCGGATGAGTTTCACAGCTTTCAGGAGTTCATTTACAAGAACAGTGGAATCCGTATCCCAGAACAAAAGCTGTCAATGCTGAGTGGTCGTATCAGGCGACGGCTAAAAGCTTGTGATTTTGACGATTTTCTATCATATTATCGATTATTGACTTCGCGACAAGGTTGTAACGAGCTCAAAGAATTTTTGAATGTGATAACCACAAATGAAACGTTTTTTTTCGTACCGAAAAACACTTCGAATGGTTTCAAAAAGAGTTCATTTCAGAAATAACCACGCAGGCACGTCATGGAGAGCGAAAGCAGAAACTACGGGTCTGGTCAGCTGCATGCAGCACGGGTGAGGAACCTTATTCAATTGGAATGTGCCTTCTGAAAAATCAGCTTTATTTTCAAAATTGGTCACTTGAAATTATCGGTACAGATATCAGCGAAGACGCACTGGTTTCAGCTCATAAAGGAATCTACAATCAACGATCACTAGAAGCTGTCGAAGACAAACTGCTTCAACGTCACTTTAGTAAGATGGAAGATGAAACTCTCTGGCAAGTGAAGTCATCACTTAAGGAAATGGTTGAGTTTCAGAGGCACAACCTGATGGAGCCAATGAAGCTTCCTCCTTTTGATTGTATCTTTATCCGGAACGTCCTGATATATTTTGATGCTGATTCGAAAAAAACAGTCGTCAAAAACCTGATTAACGCATTGAAAGATGGAGGATATCTGGTTGTGGGGCCTTCGGAAGGGATTTACGATATGCTAGGCATCCTCAAAAAACATTCTACGTTCCTGTATCAAAAAGTTAATAAAATATGACAGATGTTTGCTGAAAAATAAACGGGCTGCAAACTACTTAAATTAGAGCTATTTTCTTAAAATCAGTTATGACGATTTACTGTAATCAGGAGGCAGTATTTTCAGAAAATGAAGTTGAGAGTGTTGACTCAAATAGAGCTGTATGCCCATGATAAAACAAGGAGAATCAAGCAAACAGAGAAGATTTATATGGCCTTGCTATTGCTCTTAACAATTCTTATTCTAATTTGGGAAATGTATGACAGACCATTCCTCCGACAATCAAAATGAAGCTGACGACATGTCAAGCTACATGCAGATCTTCCTTGACGAAATGGATGAACAGTTGGAAGGATTGGTGGATGTTCTGTTAAAGCTCGAAGAGGATCCTGCTCACGCCGATTCTCTCGATGAAGCATTTCGGCTTCTTCATTCGCTGAAGGGTTCGTCCGGGATGATGGGGTTCGAAGGAATCGGTGAACTTGCGCATAAGCTTGAAAGCAGATTCGAAAAATTCCGATCCGGTGACGAGCAATTTGATCGCAGTGCAATGAATATCGTTCTTAAGTGCATCGACTTCCTGCGAGAATTCAGTTCAAGGCTTCGAATCGGAGAAGAGCCCAATCAGGATGGAGAGGAACTGATTCAACACATTGAAAATCTTGATCAGCCTTCTTCCTGCATTGAAAGTGAAGTGTCAGACAAATCGGTTCTGTTAACAACTGGAAGATTATTTGCTGACGCTCTAAAAGGTCTCGCAGAGGATAAGATTTCAGAAGGGAGCCTACGGGTTCGGATCACTTTCGAAAGTGGGCTTCATCTTGCGGACCTCAAAGCCCGGCTGATTGTTAAAAAACTGTCCGACATTGGTGAAATTATTTCATCTGAGCCACCCGTTGAAGACATACAAAGCTTTGAGGACTTGCCACAATTTGTCATCATCATACAGACTGATCAGGAACCTGGTACAGTCCATGATATTGCAAACGTAGATGGTGTTGAGTCCGTTGAAATTGTAGGCCAATCAGAGAGTCAGACTGTAGAAAGCGACTCAAAGCCGTCTTCGCAATCATCAGTTGTTCCTCCACCTACTCAACAATCAAAAGAAGAGGATTCCACTAAGCCCGAATTTAAAACTGATTCACAGATCTCAAAATCAGAACCGGGAGATTTAGCAGACAAGCCAGTTCCGAAAGGATCTCATGCAAAAGTCGCTGCAACGGTTCGTGTCGATATAAAACGTCTCGATCAATTAATGAATCTGACGGGAGAACTGATTATCACAAAATCGCGGTTCACTCAAATCGCAGCACAGATGAGCCCGGTATTCCGAAATTCCAAGGTTTCCACCCAAGCGAAAGACCACAGTGAATGCCTTCGAATGTGCCTTGAAAATATTCGCACTATTGCATCTGAACAGGGAGAGGGAAACAACAACTGGAACCCGATCCTGCGTGAACTCGAAGATGAGATTGATAACCTTGAAGATCAATTAACCTTTTGGGAAGAAGGTCGTAAACATTTCGCACAAATAGCAGAAGCTATTGATCAACTGAGCCGAGTTTCTGATAATCTTCAGCAAGGAGTCCTTTGTACACGTATGGTCCCGGTTAGTCCGGTGTTCAACCGATTTAAACGAGTGATACGTGACCTTTCAGTCGATCGAGGTAAAAAAATTCAACTGATTATTCACGGTGGTAAAACAGAGATCGACAAACGGATGATTGATGAGTTGGGTGATCCACTGCTACACCTGATTCGAAATTCTCTTGATCACGGTTTGGAATCGCCTGAAGATCGAATCCAATTAGGAAAACCCGAAACGGGTACAATATTTTTAGATGCAACACACAGTGGGAATAATGTTTTTATTACCGTTCGAGATGATGGTGCTGGCCTGAATACCGAACGAATTAAAGCACAGATTATCGAACGCGGATTAGCAACGGAATCTGGTGTAAACGAAATGACAGATCAACAAATTATTCAACATATCTGGCATCCGGGATTCAGCACTGCAGATAAAGTCACCGATATTTCCGGTCGAGGGGTTGGTATGGATATTGTTAAAAAACGAATCATGGAGCTTAACGGATCTATTGAGATTGATTCAGAACGGGGAAAAGGAGCCTGTTTTAGAATTCGTCTTCCGCTGACATTGGCTGTTATTCGTAGCTTACTCGTCCGTTTTTGCGATGGGATCTTTTCGATTCCAATCGACGATATTCGTGAAATTGTTTCCATTCCGAAGGACGAAATATACACTGTGCAAAAAAGTAAAACGATTGATGTCCGTGGTGAATTTATCCCGCTTGTCAGCATGACAGACGTCTTCACCTGGCAGGACCTTAATTTAGATAACCATTATAATCAAGACATTCAAATGGACGAACCAACATCTTTTAACATTAATGTTGTTATCTTGCATTCACTGGGAAAAACTCTTGGCTTAGCAGTTGATGAATTACTCGGAGGTGCCGATATTGTTATTAAGTCCTTAGCAGATAATTTCATCAATATTCGTGGATTGTCTGGCGCAAGTGTGATGGGAGATGGAACCGTTTCTTTGATGCTCGACGCAAGATCAATCATCGAAATGACAATGAATCAATCAAAGCAAAAAGATAAACAGGACGTTTAAACATCAAACAAGGTTAGTTTATGAATTCTTCAGCCAACTTGTTAACTAAACCACAACTGAAACATCTGGAAAATATTTTCCACCACGGCGCGGCTAATGCATCGGATGCGATGGGAAAATGGCTTACGGTTCCAACTTTAATTTCCACCGAAGCCATCAAACTGATACCGATTGATGAAGCACCTGAAATTCTTGGTACTTCGGATGAAGCTGTCTGTTTCTGTTCAATGGAAATGACTGGCGTATTTACTGGTATTCTAGCACTTGTATTTGACGATGAATGTGGGCTTTCAATCACCGATATGTTATTTAATTATTCTAAAGGAACTTCAAAGGAGTGGGGAGAAGTCGAACGTTCGGCTGCACTGGAAACAACTAATATTATCGGCTGTGCTTATTTGAATTCGCTGTCAATCCACTTGCGTTATTCAGAAGATCAACTGATCGAACTAATTCCTTCACCACCAAGTTTTCAACGTGATTATTCCGAAAGTATTCTTCAGTCAGTTTTTATGGAACAAGCTCTGGAGACTGACTACGTCCTCTTTGCTAAATCACGTTTTGAAATATTTGAAGAATCTGTTAACTGGACTTTATTATTTATTCCTGATGCCCCATCATTTGCTCGGCTTCACGAATTGTTGTCGGAGCTTGATGGATGACTGACCAATACTCGACAGGATATTCGAAGAAAACCACAGCCTCTGTTCGAATGGGGGAGATTGCGGTAGGAGAAGAAAATGATTTAATTAAAACATTATTAGGATCGTGTGTCGGATTAACTTTGTACGATAGTGCAAATCGCATCGGTGCATTGGCTCATATTGTATTACCCGATTCAACAGAACATGATGGACCGCCTGGAAAATTTGCAGATACAGCAATCCCGGAAATTTTGAGATTGATAGAAAAACGAGGCGGTACAATTAAAAAACTTTCTGCCAAAATAGCTGGGGGAGCAAATATGTTTAAATCCAATGCAACCTCTGGAATCGGAGAACGAAATATTGAAGCGATTGAAAAGCAAATCACCGCCCGAGGAATTCCTATCGTTGCCAAGCATTGTGGTGGAAATTTTGGTCGGCGAATGACTTTTTTTCTGGGAACTGGCAATGTGCGGATTAATATCGTTGACCAGGAAACAGTTGAAATATAATGAGGACTACTATGGTATCCAACCAATTGATGATTGTTGATGATTCGCTGATTATGCGAATGAAAATTAAAGAAATTGCTACTGGTTCTGGGTGGAATATCGTGGCTGAAGCAAAAAATGGAGAAGAAGCTGTTTTATTATACGAGCAACACAAGCCTGATCTCGTCACGCTTGACATGGTAATGCCCAAAATGGACGGTTTGAACGCACTTGTTGCAATTAGAAAAATAGATTCACAAGCTCAGGTAGTGATGATCAGTGCTGTCGATCAAAAAGAAAAGCTCAGCAAATGTATTGAAAGTGGTGCGATAGACTTTATTGTCAAACCGTTCGATTCCGCACGATTAAAAACATTTTTCACACACTACCGAAAGGACGAAACTGATGTCTAATGATCAAATTCGGATTGTCGTTGTCGATGATTCGGCTTTGTTTCGTTTATTGATTCGGAATATTTTGTCCGAAATTCCCGGCTGTACTGTTGTCGGAAAAGCTGAGAATGGTATCCACGCTTTGGAGATCATCAAGAAACTCTCCCCGGATATAGTGACATTAGACGTCGAAATGCCGGACATGAATGGCATCGAAGTTCTTCGTGAAATGAATGAACGAGGCGACTCATCTCAAGCAATTATGGTGAGTCGACTGACTGACGCCGGTGCACAGGTTACGACCGATGCGTTATTAGAAGGAGCCTTTGATTTTATTCTTAAGCCTTCGGGTAACAATCTTGAAGAGAATAAATTGTTACTCTATGAAGCTCTCAAGGAAAAAATCAACACATTTAAACATTCGCGCCAAAGTCAACAGTTACCGGGTCAACAACAAGAAATTGTCGAAAATGAAATTGAACCCCATTCACATTCTGAAACAAGAACATCTGAAACAGGTCGCTATGCAGCAGTCCTGATAGGGACATCAACAGGCGGTCCCGAAGCATTACGCGAAGTATTACCTAAGTTTCCAGCTGAATTTACGTTACCAATTCTTGTCGTCCAGCATATGCCTCCTGAGTATACAGCCAAGCTAGCAAATCGACTCAACGGTATCTGCCCCCTTGAAGTCGTAGAAGCAACAAACAATATGCCCGTTCGTCCGGGAACAATTATTATCGCTCCCGGTGGTTGTCACATGAAGGTTATTTTCCGTAACAAAAAAGTTGTTGTCCGGCTGACTGATGACCCTCCCGAGAACAGTTGTCGTCCTGCTGTTGACTATTTGTTTCGATCTGCTGCAGATGTATGGGGTGATAAGGCAATCGGTGTTATCATGACCGGAATGGGACAGGATGGAACAGACGGCTGCCTGCAACTTCGAGAAAAAGGGAGCTACATCATTGCTCAAAGTCAGGATGGTTGTGTTGTCTATGGAATGCCGAAATCCGTCATCGACAATGATTTGTCTCATCGTGTTGCAAAATTGCAATCAATTACATCAGCCATTATCCAGCAGTCTCGACAAAAATAAAGAGCTTTAGGACCGCTTCTATTAGTCTCAGAGTTTATTTGATTGATTATTTGATTGAAATCGGCAGCAGTTATTTCGAAGAAATTTGCAACACCCGTATCAGCCGAGCGTCATCCAGAGGACAGCGTGTAGCTGTGATAAATCCTCCGCTTTGCACAGCACGTAATGTCAAATCTTCACCGTCCACCTGAACCGCAATTACTGTTTGTGTATCAAACTTGACCTTTGCAAGTAAATCAGTGTAGAGGCGAGTATCTTTCACTGCATCGCCAGCCGTCCGTAAAATCAATGTCAGGTCAATTGTACCTGACGGATTGCTTCCGGCAGCTAAATCCTCAAATGTTGTGATTTGCAAATCGATTAAACCAAGCCGACGAATTAGTGATGCCACTGTATCAGGAATTCGGTCTGCATCGTAGATGATGGAAAAACGCATACTTGATGGATCAATAGTCGCTGAAAGCGGTCCTTGAGGAATCGCATAGAATGTGGAAGCGTGTATAGTGTGCAGGATTTCATCAGGCTTTGTTTTTTTTGAGACCAGAGCCAAAGTTCCAGACTGCCCTGCTTCAATCAGTTCTTCCATCGTAGAATCACTAGAATTTAATGCAAACATTGTTTGGCGAAATAACGTTTTTTTTCGCAACTGGCTGATTAATTCAATTCCTTGTATATCTGGAAGTTGCATTGCAGTAATCACAACATCAGGGGCATTCTTTTCGATTTGTTGAAGTGCTTCACTCGCTTGCCGGAACACTTGAACGGAATCAACACCTGCTTTTTTTAATTTGTCCTGCAACATCAGCGATTGCATTTTTGATGGCTCAACAATGACAATCGATTTCAGGGGACGATAAGTTTCTTTGAGTGCATCTTCAGTTTCTGTTGGAGCATCAATTTTCCCAAAAATAAGTTCCTTTAACTGTAACGCCATTTGTCCCGCATCCTGATAACGGTCATCAGGAGATTTAGCCATTGCACGTTCAATGATAATTTTGCAACCTTCTGGCACATTGCTGTTGAAAAGGGATGGATCTGGAGGTGCCTGCTCTAAATGTGCATACATCATTTGCATGATCGACTTACATTCATCGTACGGAACTTTGTTCGTCAATAAACGAAAGAGTGTTCCACCCAAACCGTAGATATCAGAGCGTGCATCGACAGTTAAACACTGAAATTGTTCAGGGCTCATGTATTGAGGGGTTCCCAGAATCTGCCCCATTTTTGTCACAACTTCCCGTGTATCATTGGCTGCATCGGTCAGCTTTGACAGACCGAAGTCAACAACTTTAACAAGACCTTCCTGTGTTAACATCAAATTTTCCGGTTTGATATCACGATGTACCAATCCTACAGAATGCGCGGCTGCTAAACCTTCAGCAGCTTCGGAAGTCATTCGGCAGGCATCTTGCCACGACCAGAATTCTTCACTCGGATTTAATTCAGACAGGCTTCCTCCGCTGAGCAGTTCCATCACAATGTAATGGAGTTCTTCCTGGTATCCAATGTCATAAATCGCAACAACGTTTGGGTGGTTTAACTTTCCTATCGCTTTCGCTTCTGCCAGGAATCGTTTAAGAGCTTCTGGATTTTCAGCGACAACCGGCGGGAGAACTTTAATTGCGACTTCACGTTCGATCATCGGGTCATAGCCAAGATAAACAACTCCCATACCACCTTGCCCAATCTTGGTACGGATTTCATATTTCCCCAGCGTGTCTCCCGCTTGAAGAGATATCGGTCTGTTTTTTGGAGAGGCGTCCGAAGTTTGGCCCAGAATTGTTTTGCTCTCAGCATCCAGAGAAGAAGAACGATCTTCCAATTCATGTCGAGTATCTTCGGGGTTGAGTTTGTTCTCCTGTCTCATGTTCATCAAATAATCCTACACATAAAATCAATATTTTCAAACTAAAATGAATTCTAAAGTGGAATAAATATTACGGACACTGCCAATCAAATCCTCATGATACAAACCTGACCACAACCAATGTTTACTGCAACTTGGTCAAATGTAACGAGCACTGGAAGCCTCAGGCAAATTGCAAAAACTTAATCAACATCTGAGAATGTCTTTTATGCCTCGTTGCGATATCAAATTAATAAGCGTCTTGGAGTCTCATGGTAGCAATATTTTGACTGTTTTATAGCTTATTTCGTAACGACTCAGCAGTAGCTAGCTTGGACTGAAATTTTTGTTCATTATAATAGCCTCTGGCATGGAGTATACCAGATGTCTGAACAATTGCCAATTCGAGATGAACTTTCTCATGCTGAAAAAGACGATCGCATTCTACGATTGTTTTATTAACTGGTGGATTCAATTTTGAAATGCAATTATTTTTGATTTAAAAAAAGTGACATTCGTGGGATGGTTTGTTTTGTTCGAAACAGATCATCAATTCTTCAAGAGAAAGCCACGAATGTCACACAAGCATCTTACCATCGAAGAGCGGGAAGTCATAGCAGAAATGATTTTCGCAGGTTACAACAACACAGAAATCGCCAAGCAACTGAACCGCTCCCCCAGCACCATTGGACGGGAACTGAAGCGAAATCAAGACTCTCGAAAAAAATACTCTGCCAGTAAAGCAGATCGAAAATCCAAACGCCGTCGCAAAGAAGGCAAGTTGCCCTGGAGTGTAAACAACGGTCAGAAAACATAGCGCCGGGCGGGCGAAAAGTGGAGTGTTGGTTGCGGGGAGATTGTGCGACATCGCCGATGTATTGACTTTCTCGTTCTCACTCAATTTTTTCAGATGATCGTAGGCCGGACCGCTTCCTGTTATCTGAAATGCCGTAAAAATCACCTCAAAGCTCACGGTCTTTGCATTAAAAATTATCTTTAATCAACAAATCTCTATACTGGTAGCCACAAGCATTATGCAGAGAAGCCGATGCGAAAATGGCGAGCAAAAAAGCTGTTTTTTCTGGTTTCAGAGACTGAATGAGGCCTGTTTTCTTCTTCCATGCGGGGCAGATGTTCTCAAAATGCTTTCCGGTGCCATAAACAGGCCAAATAACGCTCAAAAGGGTGCTTAACAAAGGATTGCAGTGCAAAACAGCTAAATTTATGGCAAAAACGTGTCATTATTATATGAGGGAACGCTTAGCTTTTGAGGGTTTGTAAATGGCGATAAATCGCTTCTACTTTTACTTCCGGTTCCCTTATTCCGGGCAATACGCATAGACCGCACGATTGATGAAAATATTGCTCGAAAAACATCTCATAGCCAGTAGCTGATTTTGGCCACGCCTTAATTTCTCCTTAAAACGTGTCATTATAAAATAAAAGGCCAATTTTCAATCTGTCTTTTCTGAATCACTTATTTGATCGGATTTCTGCCTGTCCGTGCAGGTCGGTTTTCAATTCCGAAATTTATAGATGTAACCTGGGTGGTCCCAGTTGTTGCTGGATTAAAACTCACTTCGATGGTGTTGTGACCTACTCATTTTCTGGCACGCTTGGCTCATTCTGATTGCCGTCAGTCAATGGCTGTTTTTGCGTTATGCATTAACGGCAAAGAATCTATTCGCTATTACGACGATAACCCGCTGGTGACTTTGTTATTGGTGAAGCGGTGTTTTGTTTGGCGTGCTTTGTCAATCTCTTCGAAGCTGATAAGAGCCCAAGTGGCTCCGTTGTGTCCGGTGAACCGGTACTTCCCCCATTCCCATTTTTTACAGAAAGGAATTGCGTATGACTTATATGCTTCTGGTTTTTGTTTCCTGCGTGTTGCTGGTGGCGGTGTTGGCGTTTTTGAAGGAGCGTCGCTTGCGGTTGGCGCTGCAGGAGATTCTTAAACGATTACTTTTTCGATGGAGGGCTGATGGAAAAAATGATACCCGGGAATCTGACGCTACTGTTCGCCATGATTCTGCTGATGAGTGGCTGTGAAGATGAGACTGATCAGCGACTGCTGGAAATGGCACAATGGCATTCACAGAAACAGGCTGAACAAAGTCAACAAATGCTGGAACTGCAACAGGAAGTGGCAGCCGGCTCACGAGAACTGGTGGAAGCGGATGCCCGGGCTCGCGCGGAATTGGTCGCTCAGCAGTCCGGTGTGAATCAGCAACGAGATTTGTTAGAGCAGGAACGTCAAGCAATCGCTGCGCAGCGCTATCGCGATCCGTTGATTGCTGCGGTAATTACTCACCTCGGATTGATCACCATCTGTCTGTTGCCACTGGTTATCTGCTGGCAGTTGTTAAGACAACCTGTCGAACCGGCAACCAATCAGGAGCTGGCTGAAATTCTGCTCGATGATCTGGTTAGCGCAGAACCGATGCTTTTGCTGTCTAAAGACCAGCCAC
>JAJRTM010000648.1 GCA_024278285.1 Planctomycetota bacterium | reverse complement strand
TTTCCGAAGTCGCGTTATTCGCTTTAAGTTAGCTTTGAACATGGTTTAATGTAACGAAACGTCTGAAAAGGCCTGTTTCAAAACAGTGAAAACATACTGAACACGACATTTTGTTTAATAAATCAACAAGCCCGTTAACCCCTAGGTTACTCTGCTGTCACAGATCGATAGCCAATCGACGCTCGAAAGTTACCAGGGTCATCACTGACCCGGCTCGCCTGATCTCTGTTTGGTTCCGGCTATGCGGATTAGCCATCAATGAAACAATAGCTGTTGCCTCTTCGGTTTACATTCTGCAGGGTTGCGTCCAACAGATTATGCACAATGACAGATAATTTGTTTAACGGCAAGCCGAAGGCGACTGCGTCAACGGGTCCGCCAGGCTCAAGAGATCAAAAATCACGCTCTACTTGCCGTTAAACAAATGCGCCATGATTGTACATGTACGGTTTCGCAGGAAAGAATCGAAGCTGTCATCACTGAGCTTTATACTTGAGACGATTGAAGTTTCGTTGAGAGCAAACTTTCAGTATCCAGCCCACCTGCGCAGTCGCCTTGCCGTTAAACGATGGCGTATTTGATGGGCGCAAGCACGCCATCCTACTGATCAAAGATACGACAGAATTGTATTGACGATAATAATGACAATTACTGAGTCACAACCGAGCCTGCGAATGAGGAACTGTTTTTATTCATTCAATTCATCAGCGGTATGTACCAGCGCGGCAAGGATATCCATTGTGGTGATGATGCCAGTCAGTTCTGTGCTGGCAGTGGTGACGGGAACGCGGTGGGTGTGAAAACTGCACATCAAACGGGCGACATCAATTAAAGATGCATTTTCTGTAACTGAGGGAGCGTTTCTGGTCATTCGCTGAGCGACGGTTTCCTTTTCAATTTTTGATTCGATAATATGTTTCATTGCTTCTGCAGAAATGATGCCAGAATCTGCTTCTCTGTGTGAGCGTCTCTCTTTTTTTGCGGTCTCTTTCATCCCCGTCAAATTGCGAAGAGAGAAAGTACCGATCAATTTGCCGTGGGAATTGACAACGGGTGCACCGGAATGTTTATGCGATTTTAATAAAATGGTTGCTTCTTCCAGCGTCATCGTGTCATTAAGGACAACCAAATCGTGGCACATCACGTCGCGCGCTTGCAGCGACCCTAAACGTCCGGGCATTTTGTTCATGACTGGCTCCTGGTTGGGAGTTCTTTATTTACGCAGCACCTACGATAACGCGCCAACGCCATCAATGGGAAGTAAATCGGATAAAGATGGTATCGTAAATAGAAAACTCGTGGAAAACCGGTCCCCGTGAATTCCGGTTCCCGCCAGATGCCGTTTGCTTGCTGCGTCTCAATTAAGAACTGAACGCCTCGCTTAACTGCATCAGAATTTCCCTGCCCAACTGCTATTAACCCCATCATTGCCCAAGCTGTTTGAGAGGCGGTAACGGTCCCTGTTCCTTTCAGAGCAGGGTTTTCATAAGTTTCGGGCGTTTCTCCCCAACCGCCGTTTGGTTGTTGGACCGATTTAAGCCAGTGAGCTGCATCGAGTAACCGCGGGTCTTCGGGATCGACACTAATCGCGGTTAAGCCAACCAACACCTGCCACGTACCGTAAATGTAATTCACACCCCAGCGACCTTGCCAGCTTCCATCTTTCTGCTGCTCTTTCCAGATGAAATCGATGGCTCGTTCAACTGCGGGATGAGAACGATCAATCCCCAGCATCGCCAGCGATTCCAAAACTCTTGCGGTGATATCTGCGGTGGGCGGGTCGATCATCGCGTTATGGTCTGCAAATGGGACGCGAGTCAAAATTTCCTGATCATTATCCGCATCAAACGCGCCCCAGCCTCCATTTTCCGATTGCATCGCGAGCAACCATTGCACGCCACGCCGTAACGCATCGAGCGTCGGTTGCAAACGGGTCACATCAGCAATCGCGGTTTGCCATTGATTTGTTTTTCCGGAAACAAGTGTTGTCAGTTTTCCTTCTTTGTCTTCTTCGGAACTTGGAATAAACTCTGCAAACCAGTCAGCGTGTAAATCGTTGGGGAGATTTTTCGATAACGCCATCAGCACCATTGTCGTGTCGTCAATATCAGGGTAGTATTCGTTGTTGTACTCGAAAAACCAGCCACTCGGTTCTGTTTCGGGGTGAGCAATACTCCAATCGCCTTTACTACGAACCTCTTTGCTTCGCAGCCATACCGCCGCCTTTTCGAGGGCCTGTTCGCAATCTGCCTGGCCAGTTTCACTCAACGCCAACGAGGCAATCGCGGTATCCCAGACAGGAGAATGGCACGGTTGCAGTCGGATCGTTTCTTCAGTTTGTTCTGTGCTGCTTTGTGTCGAATCAGTAAATTCTGTTTGGCTGATCATCTCTGGTCGAGCTTTTCGGTTATTCAGAATGAGATCATCCAAATGCTTGCGGGCAGCAATAAACTCATCAGAATCCTCCTCAAATCCGAGAGATTTCAATGCTACGATCGACCAGACAATGGGGGGGAAAATCGCGCCGAGACCATCGCTGTTGTGGAAACGTTCGAGCATCCAACTGGCAGCGACGCGAATTCCTTTGCGTCGATAAGGAGGAAAGCCGAGTTTTTCGAATAGCTTGTAGGTGCGATCAACTTGTCGAAAGATCCACGTCCAGGGAACCCAGGTTTTGTAGCTTAACTCGTCCACTTTGTCAGAAACATCTGGCACCGCGTTCAACTTTTGTGGTGGCTTAACAAACAACTCATCAATCAACAATTCACTTGGTAGTTGTCGCTGTGGTTTGTATGCCCATAATAAACTGAGTGGAACAATAATGGTTCGCGACCAGGCAGACATATCGTAAATCGTGACCGGGAACCAACGGGGGAGCAGCGTCAATTCTGGCGGAACAGCCGGGCATTGCCTGTAACGGAGTTGCCCCAGTAACGCCATGTAATAACGGGTAAAACTGTTAATCCGCTCTGCACCACCTGCATTGATGATCGCATTTCGGGCACGAGCCATGTACTCTGCTTCATAAGAATGCCCCGCGATTTTGAGTGCCCAGTACGCTTTCACCGAAGCACTGATTTCGAGCGGACCTCCCGGATAAAGCGACCAGCCGCCGTGTTCGCCCTGCTGCTGTGAAATATACCGCGCGGCTAGTTGTACGTTCTCGGTTTTTTCTTCTCCAAGGAATGTTAAAAGAAGAATATATTCCGATTCGAGAATGGTATCCCCTTCCAGTTCCCCAACCCAATAACCCTGTTCATGCTGGCGATTGTTAAGGAATTCGACAGTGGAGGAAATCGCCTGTCCGAGCGGCGTTTCGTCTTTTGCGGTTTCTTCCCAGCGTGATTGCTTCAGCGCAGGATCGATCAGCCGTTGCGATTCAGATGTTCTGTTATGCTCGTGCCGATTATCAACCCGATAAAAGCGAGCATCCTGTCCTCCTGACTCCATCTCCGTTTACTCCATAATTACGGGGATCTCTCGATTCAGTAAAATCTGACCGGAAGTATATGGATATTT
>JAJRTM010000647.1 GCA_024278285.1 Planctomycetota bacterium | reverse complement strand
TCAACCAGAGAGGGCCTTCATTTTATAACCGGAGAGGGCATCACAACACAATACCAACCTCAGGCGGAGCGAATAATACAAAAATATCCGTTCTTGCACCAGCCCAACTTGTGCGCAGAAAACCCGCGACAGTACCATTCCTCCCATGGACGTTGTTACCTCTTTTGCCGCGATTTTGCAAATCTTTACCGGTTTGATGAATGTCCCAACCCGCTCAAATATTTCAAACTCTCATCACAGGTTGGTTGCTCGCTCCGCGACGGACGATTCTGGGAATACTGCGAGCCAACGGAACAGATCGACGTCGTGTTGCCTTTCATCGTCTGTTTGTAAAACATGTAGTGGCCCCCAATCGTTGGACAGATTTCAGGTCACTATATGCTTAAATTGATGCCCTCCATCTTTCATATCTCGAGCCGCTGAGTTCCCTTTGTTTTGTCCCGAGGGGAGATATCCTCTCTAATGCAATCTCCCGATACACATCCGAGGACATGCAAAAATCCAGACTTTGGTACGGCTGAGCGTTCCGATAATATTCAAAATATCTCACCAGATGGTATTGCAACAAACAGGAATTTAAGTCCATACCTATTACCGCTGAGTAGTTACTGCCAAACGATATGAGACAAACCGAATTCCATCAGAAAGCCTTCTCGTTTTCCAGCACATACATGACCATATACAGCCAGAAAACGAGAAACGTTTCCATGACGATTTAGTTCTGCAACCGCTTATTGCAAAACAAGTTACGACCGAAGAGGCTGAATCGGCATTGTTTGCGATGCAGGCGACCGACTCCTGTCCGCCTGTTGAATAATTTATTATTGACCTTTTTCCTCTTCCAGGAAATCTTGATGAACTGCCGATAGCTAAAAAAAAGTTTATCGCAGGTAATCATTCCCGGCGTAAAATTCGAGATGTTCTGTGTGATTCGGAATGGCCGGAGTTTGTCCGAAACGCAGGCGGCTTCAATCGGAACATGGATTTAAAGGAAGTTATTCTTCAGTACGGCATCTTACCACCAAGCATCATCATCATCAGCAGCAGCAGCAGCAGCAGCAGCTTCGAGAAACTTTCATACCGCCGTCGCATCAACCTGGCACGTGTGAAAGCTGACACGACGGCGGGACTCAGCGGCTCCAATAACAATAAAGAAGAAATCACTTAAAGCTTAAAGTGACCTGAAAACTGCCCAGCGAATGGGGTCCACTGCATCCGTCGAGTTCTTGAATCGTCTATCGGGCATCGATTTACCTTCCGCTTCAAACGATTTTTTCAATAAGCGTCGGATAGTGACATCCGAGACTTTCATTTTTCTGCTGATTTCATCTAATGAGCAGCCTTCATCGTGTAAGGCACGTGCAGTTACTCTCGCCTGGTTCTCCCGGTCTTGCCTTGTGGGCAGAGGTAAACCATCCTGGGCATAACTCCATTTGAGAGCTTTATCAATAACCGGGCTAGAACACCCGAATTTCTTTGCGAGTTTTAGTTTCGACCAACCAGCATTCCATAGCAACTTCGCTTCATGACCAAAATTCTCAATATCATATTTTGGTGGCCGGGTTCCGCCGCATTTCAGGACAACGTTATCAGTTGCTTCAGGGTGAGTTTCCAGGTAATACTTTACAGCAGCACGAATTGTAGGTCTTGTTACGCCGAATTCTACTGCAAGCTTTGAGTATGGATATTTGGTCTCCTGGCGTCGTTGAAAAACCTTTTCGGCATGTTTTTGATACCACCCCATCTTTACTGGAACGTCATATTCATACTCATCAAACCACTCTTCGCCTAAAGCGGAAAACCGATGGGGGTCTGCTGCAAACGTCACAGCCGCATCCAGATCTTCCGCTTCTGATCCAATCGAACCAGTTCGTAGTTTAGCTCGTCGTCGTGGCTTTATCTTTTTCGTTTGATTGTGCTGAAGTAAATTATCTTGTGCAGAATCGATGTTTTCAGAATATTGATTTTTCATTACTTCAACACACTCTGGCAATGCTCCCAAGCGACACACTTTCATTTTGACATGACCATCGTCAAAACAGACAATGCTCTCTATGTGTAAAGATAATTCCAGATTTCCAAGAGTGGCATTATCTCCTGCCAACACTTTATCAAGTCGATTCAGACTATCGAGAACGCGTGCGGGATCGAGGATCTGCTTTTGATACCGCTGACGGTTCTGGCATAACTCTATTTCTGCCTTCAAATCTTGTTCTCGATTATTTGCCTGTTCAAATTCGTCATGAATTTCTTTTCGGACCGAGTCAGGCAGGCTGGGGTCAGCCAGCGAAAGTGTCCAGCCTTTTACCTTTTCTGAAATGGTAAGCAGTTCGCGATGCAGTGGTAATGATTGATCAGAATTGTCCCCAGAAATTTTTTTAAGTGCCTCTTCAATGTCACTTTGAATTTCAGGATACCATGAGGAATTTAGTAATTCATTAAGAGTCATTATATCTCTCCAATAATGATAGCATAAGAAAGGATGTGCCCGTGCTGCTGAGCCTGGACTCAGCAGCACGGTTAACTGAAACATTGGGAATTAATCGACAGGAAATAACTGATTTCGTATCGTGCTGACAACAACTTCGCGCAGCCATTGTTCAGGAATACGTTTTCTGTTTGAGCAGTTGCCATCAACACTCCCTGAACAGAAATAAGCCACGTACCGTTTTTCTTTGCCATCCCGAGTGATGTAAACGCCCGACACGGCTGGAACCATAGAGCGATGGCAATGTCCGCATTTTACCAGTCCGGTTAACAGGTATTTGAGAGTCATCCCTGGAGCTGGGGCTGCCAGGAGTTTATCTTCCTGTTGTGTTGAAACGGCAAGAGATTTCATTTTCTTTTCGCCGCGAAGTTTACGCAGATTAAATACCCTTTTAAAAAGTTCGCGAGGAACAATCGGAGTTATTGTCAAATGTTGTGTTCTGGGAAAAATGAATTAGGCGGCTTTTTGTTCCTGCAGGGTTCCGTCTTTGAAGGTTTTTCCTTCGATTACTAAACTGAGTTTCTCGTAGCCTCGCAATCGTCTCCATTTCTTGGAGG
>JAJRTM010000056.1 GCA_024278285.1 Planctomycetota bacterium | reverse complement strand
ATCATCCGACTTGCCGCTTTGTTGATGATCAGGTTGGCTTTTAATTTTTACCATGCAGGAATTACATGCAAACTTTGTGCCACTCAACAAAAAGTAAAGATAGGAAAGTTACGCAAAGTATTTCCCCGGACACCATTGGGCACAGCCTGACCTACATTCCATTCCCAAACTTTTCGAATGAGCCGCACGGTTTTTAAAGCAAAGGTTCAGAAAACCTTGCGGCTGAAGAGTTCTTAATCGTTGTTTAATACATAAATAGCAGTGTGGATGACTTTATCAGCAAGCCCTACATAAGGGGAGTTGGGAAATGCAGATTGAATTGCCTCAAGATTTGTTGGAACGTATCCAACAGCGGGCTTTAGCTGCCAAGGGGGAAAGCGAAGCGGATGTTATTCGTCGTGCGTTGGATTTGCTGGATTGGCAAGAGAGTGAAACAACCGCGATTCAGGAAGGACTGGATGATCTCAACAAGGGCGATGTAATGCCTTATGATCAGTTTGCCAAAGAATTCATGGCGAAAAATAAGATTATTCAGGATTCCTGAATGTATCAGGTTTTCATTACACGTGCTGCCCGCAGAGACATGCAGCCTGTTGGGTTCGCTAGCCTTCTTCCATGTTTTCAAATATTACATCAAACACTATTGGAGCAACATACGTTTTGGGGTGAATATTGGGCAGTTCTTTCAGTATTCCGGCGACTGCCAACTGTTCAATATCTTTTTTCGCAGTTGGATAGGTGACCTTCAGTTTTTTTGCAAGATCTGGGATTCGAACAAATGGCGAGTGAAATAAGCCCTCGACAATTTGGCTCAGCCGAATAGAGCCTCCGATTTTTGTGGTTTGAGCCATAAAGTTTTCTCGGATTTTAATGAGTCGCTCGCAGCGAACCACGGTGTCTCTCGCTTGATGCAATGTCCCCAGCAGGCAAAACTCAATCCAGGTTGACCAGTCACCTTTTGTGCTTACGTGATAAAGATTCTGAACGTATTCATCTCGATGCTTCTCAAAATATTCACTCATATACAACCAGGGCTTTGATAACTCACATTTTTGTTGAAGCATCATTGCCAGAAGCAATCGACCAACACGACCATTTCCATCAGTAAACGGGTGGATTGTTTCAAATTGATAATGACAAAGAAAGCAACTGACCAGGGGGTCTTGGCTCCATTGTTCATGAAAGTCCTTTTCAAGCCTGTTGAGACAGGAAATAATATTTTCATGAGGCGGTGGTATGAACCGTCCTCCTGTTCCGATGGCTACCGGGATTTGCCGAAATTCTCCCGGTGTGCGATCCTTCCCGCGAACTCCAGTCATTAAAAGTTGGTGAAGTTCCTTGATCAGTCGCAGAGAAAGTGGCAGATCACTTTCAGTGCCATGTTCGAGGGCAAGTCGATAATTAAGAACTTCACGATGGGCATTTAATGGATCGTGTGCGGACTTTGCTTCTGATTGCTCAAATTCATACAGCAACAGTTCTTGAGGCGTTGTATAAGTCCCTTCGAGCCGGGATGAACGAATTGCTTCGCGATCTGCAATAGGCTTCAGCAAAATCCCAGGGTTCGGCAACGTGCGACCAATCCCTTCCAGCATCCCCAATTTCTGCTTGACCTCTGCCAGTAGTGGCCAAAGATCTCCCGAAAATTCCCAGTCTTTGGGAACCGGGTCAGGAATGAACGAACAGTCTTTTCCCCAGGAAGCCGTTATCTCAACCAATTTTCCTGGGGATTTATCATCAAAATCGTTACGATTCATCTTATCTGATTCTTATTTTGTGAGCCAAGAGTTAAGGTTATTGATGATTTATTATAATACAAACAATCGAATTAAAATAAATGGCACTTTATTTTAACTCGATTGAATTGATTATAATTGAGTGATAATTTCTATAAGACAAGCGATAGTTTAAAATAAATAGCGATTATTTTAACATTAAGTATCATGTTAAAGCCAATGGTAGGGAAATTAGAATCAAAATTAGGTGACCACCAAGGGGTGCGGAATCAATAAATCAGATAGTAGTAGCAGGCGAGCATGTATACGCATGTTACCTTCTGGGTGATAAACAGGACATAAGAAAATGGATCGTAGAAGAATTGGGCGTAGTTCGTTGGTTGTTTCTGATATTTGTCTGGGGACGATGACGTTTGGTTCCAGTTGTGATGAAGCGGAAGCGTTTCGGATTATGGATCGGGCGTTTGATGCGGGGATCGATTTTTTAGATGCTGCCGAGATTTATCCGACCCCTCCCGATAAGAAATGGGTCAATCGAACCGAAGAAATTGTCGGTCGCTGGATGCAGACAAAGCCGCGCGATGCGATTGTGATCGCCACAAAGTTTTGTGGCCCTGGGCATGGCTGGTTTGTGCCGCCTGTGCGCGAAGGGCATACCGGCATTGATCGGCATCATATTCGTAGAGCAGTTGAGGGGAGTCTTAAACGGTTGCAGACCGATTACATCGATCTGTATCAAACGCATTGGCCCGATCACGATTTCCCGTATGAACATACGCTGGAAGTGCTTGATGAACTTGTCGTTGAAGGGAAGATCCGTTACGCCGGTTGCAGCAATGAAACGCCTTGGGGATTGATGAAGTCGCTGGCTGCTTCAGAGAATTCCAGAACTGTGCGATATGAATCGATCCAGAACAATTTTAGTTTGATCAATCGTCGGTTTGAAGATTCGCTGGCTGAAATTTGCACGCGAGAAAAGATCAGTTGCTTACCTTACTCCCCCATTGGTGGCGGCGTGTTGAGCGGGAAATACCTGGATGGTAAATTCCCGAAAGGGGCCCGCTTTTCCAACTACATGAAAAACGGTGGCGAGCGACAAAAGGTAATGACCGAGCGTTTCATCAATGAAAAAAGTTTAGCAACAACGGCTGCCTTACAGGAAATCTCACAGGAGTTGGAAATCCCTTTGGCAGCGCTGGCAACCGCCTGGAGCAAACAGCACGACTTCGTCGCTTCAACAATTATCGGTGTCAACACGGTTGTTCAACTCGAAGAAATTCTCCCCGCCAGCGAATTGATTCTCGCAGATAAAATCATGAGCCGGATTGATGAGATTACCAAGCGATATCCCTATCCACTTGGGTAACAGGCAAACTGGCCCACTTCAAACCAAGGCTATAAAAAAACAGCTACCGTAGGGTGCGTTGCAACGCACCAAATGAGGCATGCGTATCAAAGGTGCGTCACGACGCACCCTACTGCTGTAAAAAAACAGGCGAAGGAAATTTCCTACGCCTGTTTTTATTGGTGGTGGTTAATAGTACCAGAGCTTACTTAGGAGCGGGCTCCTTTTTCGGCAGAACTTTGGGAGACTCAATCTTTGCTTTTACGGGAGCTTTGGCAACCGCTTTTGCAGGTGTTTTTCCTGCTGCAGAGGCGTGCTTTTTTCCTTTACTTTTTTCGAGGAATTTTGGACTCCATTT
>JAJRTM010000646.1 GCA_024278285.1 Planctomycetota bacterium | reverse complement strand
TGGGCTGGTAAATTTCTTAAGTTGTTGTCAGTTGTATTGTTGCGCTTTGTTTTATGATTCCCTGTTGGGTGCCACGGCTCTGTGAGCCGTGCGAACTGAAAATCAAGCTTGATTTTCAGCAAGATATTCTCTCTCCAACGCAGCACGGCTCACAGAGCCGTGGCACACGAAACAGTTATTTCTCGCAACAGTTTCTTAACACGAAAACACCCTGATTTCCCCATTCTCCGGGTTATTTACCAGCTCAGGCTTTGCCCCTGTTTTTCCAGTCACTTCAACAGAAATACTCTTATGCAAGATGTTTGTAATATGTCGCGCCGCAATGCGTGCTACAAATTGCATGACATCACAAACCCCAATGTGCACTCAAAAATAACGACGTGTTGCCAGGTGGACAGCGTACTTTCTTAGCGGCACAAGAGGTAGGGAATCACAATAACTACGATTATTGAGCTACTGGCTCAACAATGATAGTGCAAACTTTCCTGGAGGTAAGGATCGTTTTGTGGGACAGGGCCTGCGGCGGCAAATGCTCTGACGAACAGTAGGCCAGCCAGTGAGACAACGACAACAAACGAAGCGATTTCCGGAAGCCCGAATACGGGAACCTCACCGGTAACGGGGGGGAAGATCATCATGTAAAGATCGACCCAGCGACCAATCAACGCAATGACTGCAACCTTCAGCATGACAGATTCACTTCGTTTACAAGGACGGGGCAGCAGTGTGAAGAAGGGGACAACCCAGTTCAATAAAATGGCTATCACGACAATTGGTCCCCAGGCGCTGTTTGTTCTCAAAATGAAATACGAAGTTTCTTCCGGAATGTTGGAATACCAGATCAGCATGAATTGCGAGAACCAGATATACATCCAAAAACAGCAAAAACCCATTAGCAATTTGCCAAGATCGTGCAAGTGGTCATCACGAAAGATGCCTTCGAGAATACCGATTCTGCGTAGCAAAATGCAGGCGATAATAATGCTGCTTAAAATTCCAATCATCAAACCGGCAAACTGATACACTCCCCACATCGTGCTGAACCACAATGGTTCTAAAGACATAATCCAATCGATACCTGCAAGAGTTATCGTAACACCAAAGACAAAAATAAACAAAACAGAAACGATTGGGCTGATGGGACGCTGCACACCGCCACGTATATCCTGACGGCGAGATTGTCCGACAAGGAGTTTTGCAAATATAATCCATAACAAAATGTAGATCACGGCGCGAGTCATCAGGAATTTGGGAGTCAGCCATAATTCTTTGAACCAGAATGTTCCGGGATCATGCCCGCCATGAGGATGCCAGCCGTATTCGGGGAGCCGAATTGCAATGGTCGCCAATAACGCAACCCCGGCAACAGGCAGTAAACCTGTCATTGCTTCAGGAACTCTTCTGAAAGCAGTATTCCAGCCTGCACCACAAACGGTCGTCAACGCAATGAAAAGCGAGCCGCCTAATCCGAGAGTGATTAAGTAGTACGAAGCGAGTAGCATATTTGCCCACGCTCGCATCGGAGAGATAACCGCCGTGGCTGCCAAAATAACAACGCTAACAACAACAGCAGCAATAAGCTTGCGATTGAAACTTTGTGGGATGGATAGATGACTGGTATTCAAGGTTTTTTCTCCTCAGCTTTGGGCGTTTTGCTTGAAGCTTCAGGTTTAACTGTTTTTGAGTCTGGCGTGGCTGTTTTGGGAGCCACTTTAGACTTCTCTTCAGGTTTAGTTTTCGGTGTGGCCTTTGGCTCTGCTTTTGGTTTCGTTTTTGAATCTACTTTGGGCTTTGATTGAGGAACCGGTTTTGATTCTGCTTTCGGCTTCGGTTTTGTTTCCGTTTTTGGTGCAGGTTTGGATCCCTCCTTGGAAGCCGCCGGTTTTTTGCCTTCCGCAACGGATGCTGCTTCAGTCGGCTTTTTCCCTTTTTGTAACGTGCGGACATAATTGATGGCATCCCACCGGCGATTACGCGTCAATTGCGAAACCATAGGAGCCATACTGCCTTGTCCATAAGTAAGAATATGAAACAACTGACCATCTTTCATTTCAATTGACTTACCCGTTGGTAACGGTGGTGGTGGCGGAAAGCCGCGTTTTGTTACCGGACCGTCTCCCAATCCACTCGGACCGTGACAGGTAATGCAAAACGTATTGTAAATTTCTGTGCCACGTTCGATGGAAGAATTTAATCTCAACTGAGCGGCTACCAGTTTTTTTAATTTGATCGCTTCTGCAAGTTCTTCCTTGGTGAGTTTCTTTATTTTCTTTGCAGCAGCTTTTGAAGCGGCGTCAGTGGGGACGGGCGTTGTTTCTTGTGGGATTTGAATCGGAGCATCGAGTGCAAAAGGGTACTTCAATTCCAGCCCCGCCCGCACGGCATCTTCTTTGCTTGCGGTGTAGTACAAGGGGAGATCACCACGCGGAATTGATCCCGGAACGGGAGCTTGCAAGGTTCGCCCATTGGGGAAATTGGGATTCGCTGCATACGCATGCTAGGCAGGCGAATGTACCATTGTTGGCAGTAATTCGAAATTCGGCTTTGAATAGTCTACTTTTAAGGAGACCGCCAACAACGTTGTCAGTACCAGTAACATAGCCAGTACAATATTAATTCGTGTCAGATTCACGATTGAAACTCCCCATTATTTT
>JAJRTM010000645.1 GCA_024278285.1 Planctomycetota bacterium | reverse complement strand
TAGTTGGCTGATTCCTTTTTCACGGCCTGCTCGTATTTGCCTCCGACATAAGGGGCGATATATTCTTCTTTTGAAACTTTACCATCTGCATTGGTGTCTCGCTCAACAAATCTGCTGCGAAACGTGTGCGGTAAATCTTTCAGAGGCAGTAAATATTCTTTGAAACTGAGTTGCGAATCTTCATTGGTGTCTCGACGAAAAAAGACAGACCGTAGTGCCTGCGGCGTAAAACCATTCACTGTTTGCAGATACTCTGTGGCAGAGAGTTGTGAGTTCTCGTCCGAATCCAGAAAGTCGAAATGTTGCTGGTCGGTATGCTGGCTCTCTGCCGAGAAAACAAATTCATTCAGCGAGAAAAAACCATCTGCATTGCGATCAAAGTAAATCGCATTTTTCCGAACATCTTTCTCCCACTTGCTTCCCAGGTAAGGATGAATATACTCTTCCCGACTGATACGCCCATCATCATTCAGGTCACGGGATGCAAAGTTGCTCTTCCAGTGAGGCTTCCGCTTCTCGGGAGGCAGATTGGATTCTTCCAGAGTCAGCTTCAAATCTCCATC
Source organism: Planctomycetota bacterium (assembly GCA_024278285.1). Lineage (GTDB taxonomy): Bacteria > Planctomycetota > Planctomycetia > Planctomycetales > Planctomycetaceae > Rubinisphaera. The sequence goes on along the minus strand of JAJRTM010000645.1, from coordinate 17,389 downwards.
CAGATCGTGAGAAAAGAAAGCATATCTCTCACGGGTGTGATGCTCTTGAGGAACTCGCTTCAGGTATTCACTAAGCTGTAGATATTGATCGGAGTTATGATCCCAGCGGTGAAATCGTGCTTCAGGCTTGTCTACCACACCTGGTGTCTCCACGTATTCCTCATAGGAAAACCGCCCATCCTGGTCACGATCAAATCGAGAAAATTCGCTTTCTGATGTCTTAAGATGTTTTTCTCCTCTAAACGCGATATATTCCTTTTCTGAAACAAACCCGTCTTTATCAGAATCTGCCAGAATAAACTGACCCCAAAACGGGTTCTTTATTTCCGAAAGCGGAGTTTTTAATTCAGAGTCCGAAAGTTGGAAATCTACATCAAGATCACGAAGATAGAACTCCTTCGTTTTGCTTACTCGTAAATTAGCTGGTATCTTGGCAAGAAATTCTGACAGCGATACGAATGATTTTGATTTCGTAGTATCGCTAGTTTTATCAGAAGGCAGAGTGCCATCCTGGGCAGCCAAAGGCACATTACCCATAGAATTCAAAAAGCATATCAACAACAGAGCAAACCCTGCACGGATGAATGAGGCCTGCGAAAGCAGAGGATATCTAGAATATGTGATTGCCAACTCCATCTCTCCTTGAAATTCTTCAAAAGGCCAAGAGAATCAGCATATACGTCTTGCCATTAAAACTCAACTGATTACCTCGACAAATTTGAATACCGTTCCTCAGCACTCTGTATACAATTGGCATGGCGGGCAGTATCCTCAAATAAAACAAGATCTCCAACTAGAATAAACCCAAACAAGTGAAGCGATTCAATGTGCCTGCACTTTGCCATGCCTGTCATCTTGGTTGTAATGCAACTATCATCGCTTACTACTCCTATTGTCGGACTTGCAGGAGATGAATTCGATAAAACCCTACAGCACTTTGAAGAACATAAATTTTCTTCAACTTCTTCAGCTTCAAGCAATTCAAAAACTCTCCCCTATCGATTGCTCAAGCCTGAATTTATAAAAAGTGGCAGAAAATACCCGCTCGTCATTTTCCTGCACGGTGCCGGAGAACGCGGCACGGACAATAAAACCCAATTACAATCTTTGCCAACATTGCTCGCACAGCCCGCTTATCGAAAGAAGTATCCCTGCTTTCTTATCGTTCCACAATGCCCTTCAAAGCAAAGCTGGCAGCAACAGTTTCCTGCCCTGCTGAAAATCATCGATCAAGCCATTCAAGAAAATCCTATCGATAAGCGAAGAATCTATTTGACGGGATATTCCATGGGAGCCTACGGCACCTGGTCACTCGCCGCCCTTCGTCCTGATCTTTTTGCAGCCGCTGTCCCGGTCGCAGGAGGAGGCGACGCGCAAACGGCACACCTGCTAATTGATCTCCCCATCTGGGCAATCCACGGCGATGCCGACAAATCAGTATCAGTCAATCAATCACGAGAAATGATAAATGCAATCCGCCAGACAGGCGGCTCCCCAAACTACACCGAACTCAAAAACGTAACTCACAACAGTTGGCCCCAAGCCTACACAGGCCCCAACAACATCCTCCCCTGGATGTTCGCCCAGAAAAAACCATGGTTCAAATTCACTTTCGAGAACTGCCTCATTACAATCATGCTTTTAATCGATCTGATTATCGTAATCTGGCTTCTCAAGACTTGGAGAACATCAGTCGTAGCCAAAAAGATGTGAGCAAGCGGTCGTAATATCTATTTCAATTGCAGACAAATCCCAAACCAAATTACCCCTGAAGATTCTCATCAATGAAGTCAATTCATCTTAAATGGGCAGTTGTTTTGCTGCTTTTCGTTCATGCTAGCCTTCTTGCCTGGAGTGCCACCAAGCATAGTCCTAACCTGAATGAACATGCCCACCTTGTTGCCGGTGTCAGTCACTGGAAATTTGGTCGATTTGAACTCTATCGTGTCAATCCACCATTGGTACGAATGGTAGCTGCTCTGCCTGTATTATTTTCTGATGCAAAATACGATTGGAGCGGATTCTACGAATCGGCTGGTGCGCGTCCGGTATTTGACATGGGCAGGCAGTTCATTGAAGTCAACGGCGAGAAATCAATCTGGTACTTTACGATTGCCAGGTGGGCCTGCATTCCGTTTTCTTTGCTCGGAGGATTCATCTGCTACCTCTGGACAAAAGAACTGTATGGCTCGATTGCAGGGCTGTTTTCCTTAACACTTTGGTGTTTTTCGCCCAACATGCTCGCTCATGGGCAATTCTTTACTCCCGATTGTGGAGCAACCGCATTAGGCATCACGGCTGCCTACTGCTTCTGGAAGTGGCTACGTCAACCCGGCTGGAAATTAGCAATCATTGCAGGAGTTGTACTCGGGCTGGCAGAACTCACAAAAACAACTTGGATTATCCTGTTCGGGCTTTGGCCTTTACTCTGGCTCATCTGGCAAGTCTCACAAAAAACAGAAGATCGCTCGCTATCATGGAAGAAGCAGGTATCACAACTCATCTGCATTCTATTCTTAGGATTATATCTCCTCAATCTCGGCTACGGTTTTGAAGGTTCCTTCAAAAAACTGAACCAATTTGAATTCACCAGCAACTCCTTGGCTGGATATGAAAATGAAGAGCAGAGGAACGAAGAACAAAAAACTAACGGCTTTGCAGATTCCTGGCTCGGAGAAATACCAGTTCCATTCCCCCAAAACTATGTTCTCGGAATTGATATCCAAAAAAGAGACTTTGAGAACTTTGGCAGAGAGTCCTATCTACGAGGCGAATTTCGAGACCACGGCTGGTGGTACTACTACCTGTATGCCCTGGCAATTAAAGTACCGATTGGCTACTGGATAATTTTCTGCTTAGCATTTCTCCATGCATTTTATCGCAGAGAATCAAACAATTCCGACTGGCAAAATGGGCTTCTGCTGGCAACCCCAGCGATAATCATCTTAACACTCGTCAGCTCCCAAACCGGCTTCAATCATCACATGCGATATGTGCTACCAATTTTCCCATTTGCATTCATCTGGATGGGGCAAACCGCATTGTGGATTGCCGAAAAGAAGAAATTCGCAGCAACCGTGACAAGCCTCAGCTTACTATGGGCTATCGGCAGCAGCCTAACAATCTACCCGCACAGTCTGTCTTACTTCAACGAAACAGTCGGCGGTCCCATGCACGGACACGAGCACTTAATCAACAGCAATATCGACTGGGGCCAAGATTTACTCTTCCTAAAGGAATGGATCAAAAGACACCCAGAAGCAAAGCCAATACACTTGTGCTACTACGGCGATTACAACCCCAAATACCTCGGCCTGGATTACCCCCTACCTCCTGTCAATAAAAAACAAGACCTTGATTTCCACCCCCCTCCAGGTTGGTATGCAATCAGCATCAGCTATTTAAAGGGATTCGGCTGGCGACAACCTAAGAACGGCTTTTCTTACCTTCAGGGGTACAAGCCCGTTGCAACCGCGGGGTATTCAATCTACATTTATCACACTGATGACGAATCTACGATATTGAAGAGGCAGTAGCTTTACTGGCGGAACGTGATGATGTACGGCACCCTAAAAACTTCGACCCCGCGTACCGCCCCTGTAACGTGCCCCTGAAGTAGCCTCATATCTGTTGGTTGGTCAAGCATAACCCTACACTGTAGAAATACTCCAGAATCCTTATTTACGAAACATGCCTTGACCATACCATTGCCAGTTGTAATATCAACATCATTTAGCGAAAAATGATTCACCGAGTTTGTCCATTTACACATCGCTTCCCGCACTACCTCAACCTCACTCACTACACCGGTGAACATAAGCGTCTTCGGTACAAAGTGCATATTACTAGCTGTGAAATAAAATGGAATCTCAAGAGCCCCTCCCTCCCGAGACGTAACTGAAAGTAAAGCTGTAAGGCAGCCTGTGGGCCCTTCCTTTTCTATCCATGAAATATCCAGTTCCCATGCCTTGATGGTACCATCAAGAAGGCCCTCACTTAGTCCATATTGGTCTATCCTCCTCTCTGGAACCATTCCAGTTTGAATCGCTTGTTTTGTGATAGTAAAACGAGTATCCGATATTCTGATACTATCCAGCTTCGCCTCTGGGAATCCCGCTATGAACACAATAACTTTTCTGTGACTCTGATCGGTTCCTACCTTATCGTAGTTCACTACGCTTGTGTCTGACCAGATACCTTTAGCGAGCCCACGAAACTGAAAAGATATGTTGCCTAACAAATCTGAATCCGTATCTATCCTCAAGCTCTGAGAAATGGGCCCTGGACTGCCAGGAGTTATCACACAACTCGCTTTGCAGCTACTCCAAGGTTTTATAGAAGTCACGTCAGAGGAAAATGAAACACACCCGCAACTTGCATGGCTTCCTTGGATTGTAGCTAAATCACCAGTGTCATTTTCTAGCACCAGCGAGTATGTCGAAGACTGACCTACATCGATCAAGCCAAGAGGAACCTGAATAGCCTCCATTGATTGAGCGGAAGGAGGAGAGCCTGAATTATCAAGCACTCCTATTTCATCGCTCTTTGAGAAGCACCCCAAGACAATCGTACAAACGAGCACTAATACGACAGCGACCATGACCACTCTTATTAGGGATGACTCTGTGTGTATTACTGGCCGCCCAGTCTCTAACATTATTTGGGCTCCATGCGGCATAATTATCTCACCAAACCACACCGTCAAGTAAAAGAGGAAGATTATGAGGGATTTAAACTAAGCTGTCTCCGCAGCCAGAAGAACACAAAAAGCAAGACAAAGAGGCACATTGGCAAAAAGTACAGATAGTTATTTGCAACGGCGTGGAATAAATTTTCTGATACAATCAGCGCCTGACCATTCCAGCGATCCCTAATCTCTGTATCTATATTTTGTTGAAGCAATTTGGGATAGTCGATGGTGGTGAAGTATTTGCCGTTCCAGTTTGTTACACAAAGAACATGATTGAATTCATTCGAGTTTTTCTGTACGACTACAATCACCACATAGCGATTTGACGATGCATACGACTTTAGTTGCTCCATATTCATCCAAACTCCACGACAACTTACCTCAGGTCGCTGATTGATATAATTAGAGAGTTCGTTGAGTGAGGTCGCCTCACCCTCAATCCAATTACAGCCGTGCAAAACGTCATCAAATTTAATCTCAATACCAAACGTTTTTAATGCGACGAATATTGCAATAGGGCCACAAGCTGAACGGTACCGAAACTCGTCTACCTCGGGCGGACCATTCAATTGGGGAAAAGACCGCGAGGTAAACAATGATATTAATGATACGAAAGCGATCCCCACTGCTCGCCAACCAGTAGCTAGACGCATTTACAACCTTTTCCCCAAAAAGAACTTCCAGCCATAAAACACAAAAAATGTTCCGATAAGTACCAGATTCACTCCGATCATTACGTTCCCCCAACTCGATCCCTTCCGTCGTAGCACAACACGCTCCACGTTGTCCCCAATAGACTTGCTACGACCTTGCACATACGCCACGCCACGAGTGCCATCAAAGACTTCTACACCATTAGGAATCACTTGAGTAAAGATGTCAGGGGCAATGGTTTTATTTACTTCCGCTAGAGTAACATTAGTTGCAATTGTGTATTCAGGAATGCCGTGAATATACCGCTTTTCAACGGATTTCATTGGGAGCCAGACGCCATTTCCGCAATTTTGAAATTTTTCAATTACATGCGTGTACCTCAAGTCTGTTTTAATCAACTTACCTTCTTTCTCATTGAAGATAAAAGCACCAGCTTCCATTCCACAATAGGCGTAATTTCTCTTTGGGTCTAAAAAATACACCGTATCCTGTTCAAGCAATGGGATACATTGTGTTCCGTGGAATGTCACAGTTTCCTCAAGCGGGTATGCATACCTGTTCTGAAAATTCTCCAAGCCTGCTTTGACCTTCCCGAGGTCCCGCTGGTTATCAATTAGCTTAGCCAGCCACAATGGATTCTGTTCTTCAAAGTAGTAAGAGATTGCAATAATAGGATGCATAATGGCTCTCTTTCCATCCGTATCCATATCAACAACTCGTTCAACGCTTCCATCGTATGATCTTCTGGCGGTGAACTGAAGGTCGTTTAGGTTAGGGCCGCGCAAGACATCATACCGTAGCTTGTTAGAATCCATCCAAAAATCAAACTTCCCCGACTTGAATCGCTCAAAGGATGTATTACTTGGATTATTCAACGTGTACTCAACTGTCCATGATGCATGAAATGTCGAAATGCTGTTTCGTAGCGAAGAACGCAAAACACGCAACTCCTCTAGCGTTAATTGGGGACTCTGCATTGTAATAAATGCCGCTTTGACATAGCGATAATCCATAGAACTCAGGCGAAGGTTGGGACTCAGGAGAAGGTTACGGTATGCATTTAATGACGGAGCATTTCCAGTTTCTTTCTTGATCGAGCGAAGCTTATCGATATAGCGTCGGGCTGTTGTTGATGGGCCATCGAGCATCGTGGCTAACATTTTATCAGGTCGCACTCTAACCTCTAATCCAACAATTTCCCTCTTACTGGGATGTAAACTGATCCCATTAGGAAGCATAAAACGTAATCCATCCCAGCCACCCTTCGACTCTTGAAAAATTCTCGTTCCTGCTGGGAGCGAGAATTTTGAAGGTTTTGGAAATTGAAACGGCTCTTGCAACAGATAACCAGACACAGGCACCCCCGCAGCACTATCGTGTGAGATCTCAACTTTTCCGTGCACGGAAATAATAAAGTCATACACAAAGTCAACTGGTTGCTGAGGGTTACCTATGGCTTGAGGATTGGTACGGGTGTCTTGGGCGATACAGAAGGTGGCAAGAGCCAGTATTAATAAAAAAAGAAAAACGCGAAGGAGGCCACTCCGCAGAAGGCTTCCAGACTGCAAGAATAAACAAACCCCATCCCCGAATTTCCCCAAAAACTTATATCGTCTTAATACCGTAAAAGATTCACTGAAGATCGAAACAGAAAACAAGCGACAACTCCTTTCTCGGGTATATGGACATATCACGCATTTCTCAAAAAAACAAAAACAGACCGAAGGCAAACGCAATAACCCCAAGCAATGCTCTCGTTGACGGCAAAGGGAAGACATCTTTTCTCACATCTCTACCCCTATGTTGAAGTACACCCCTTCATTTTCTGGTATTGATTTGGGCAGACGTTAGGTATACTGCGGGTTCCTGGCTTTTCTTGGCAGCCGTGAGGTATTGTAATTTCCACAGGATTGGTCAGAGGTATTGTACAAGTGGTTATTACACCATTTTTAATACACGGATACGTATATTGCCAACCTGGTAAAACTGGTATTACAATTTCTATAGTCCCACACTCAAATGTTTTATAGGTATCCCCGACACCGCCACATTGAGGAAAACCATCGTTCACTCTATTACCGGGGGCAGCCACTGCCTGCTCATGCTGCTTTTTATTGCAACTCGTCTTTCCACCGCCAGCCTTGCACCCCTGTTCCCATTCATAGATCTTCCCCGACCAAGGCAGGCTGATTCCAGTCCCCGGAATCTTAAATGTGCCATTGGTGACAGTAAGCTTTTCAGCCTCGCATAATACTTCATCCCATCCGCACTCCGACCATTCAAGATTTGTTGCAGCCCCACAGTTGTCCGAGACTCGGCGATCCATTTCATTGACCGAAAGGTTTTGGAGCGAATTGGTATTACCGTACCAGCCGAGGAAAGCAGCTATCATTGAGGCTGAAATAAGTAGGGCATTAAATCTTGACATCAAGTTAACCTCCTTAAAATGCAGTTCATTTTGTGGAAACACACACGAGTGAATCAGGGTACACAAATTAGCCACTAAAGTCAATTCACATCTATAAACATTTTTCATTACTCAGACAGGCGTACTTCTTTGGCTCTGTCGGTGACTTTTATTGTCTGAAAGTAGATATCGAGACCAAGTTAATTTTAATTATTTCGTAATGGTCACAATTCGTGTGCGAACTCCCGTTTTGCGGAAGGCTTCGGCATTGTTGAAAGTATCCTCGGGGAGTTGTTTTGATTCTCCGGCGACTTCATCGAGCCAGTTGCGAAATTCTGTTGCTTGGTTATCACTGCGGAAGAACGGGCCTTCTGACATAATGGCGATTAGTTTGCCATTGGTAGCAAGCAAATTGAAGGCGTGGAGAACGTGTTTAATGTCAGAATTATTTTCAAAAGGTGGATTCATGATGACGATATTGTAATCGCCTTGATGCTCCAGAAAGTCCCCTCGCTCGACGGAATGGCCTTTGGCTTCGAGGACATCGAACAGGGTGCCGTGGCGTTCGATGGCGGTGATTTCATTTTCAGGATGATGCAAGCGGATCATGTCGAGAATGTCTCCTTTGCCCGCGGAAGGTTCGAGGATGTGATCGCCCGGTTGAATATCTGCCAGTTCGAGCATTTGGGAAATGAGTGGCTTGGGTGTTGGAAAGAAACCGTCCAGTTTTTTTCCGACGAGTGCCTGTTCCGCTTTGAGTACGGGATCATCTTCGCGTTTGGTTTGCAGATGTGGGACCAGTTCACGGAGAGCCATGCGGAGTTCGGGGAGTGTGTGGATATTGGCGGCGTGGAGCCGTTTGTAATCGTCGAGTGACGATTCGATCCATTGGACATCAATACTAACATCTTTGCAGCGAGTGCAGAATTCGGCGAACTGTTTGATTTCGTATTCTTCTTTGAACTGAATGAAATCTCCTTCCACTGAAAACTGCTTTTGCATTTGCTTGGCTCGTTGCATGACACCTTTGCGATGCAGTGCTTTCTGGATCACCTCTTCCAGATTTCGTTTGTAGATGTGCGGATGCGGATACTCTGCAAAGTCTGCATCTTCGAGGACCATCGGCCGGTTATCGAGTTCCTCAACAGCATTGTGGCGTTCCCAGACTCCGAGTTCTCCTTTTTCTTTGAGGAGTAAATCATTACGGGTTCGCTTGGCTCGGCGCAAAACGTCAATGAGCGTTTGCAATTGCGTCTTGGCTCTGATGCCATCCAGATAGATTGCTTCTCCCGAAGCAAGATCACCAGCCAGGCTGCGCATGGTTCCCGCAAAGGCAATATCGACATAAGCCCGCCCACGCACACCGGCTGCCATTTCTGATCGACGAACCGTGTTGCTGAGTCGATCCTGATGCAACGATTCGTTCGCTGATTGTTCGAGATCATCTGCTAGTTGCAGGAGTCGCTGGCTGGCTGATTCGATCTTGCGAGATTGACGGTCTGCCAGTTCATCACTGCGATCTGCATCACCTTGCAGAAGGGATTGGAATTTCTGTGCGGATTCTTCTGCCTTGAATTGAAAGCCTGCATCAACTTTCTTGAAACTTGACCACCAGCCACCAAGTTGCTTGGCTTTGATTTTCAAATCGTTGAAAGTTGCCCGGTCAATTCGTTCGCTTAACTGACATATCCAAAGTGGGATTTCCTGGCGGGTGTGATAACCTTCTTTGATCGTGATTTGCAAATCGGCAATATCGCCGTTGAATTGCTCGACGGTTGCTGCTTTCTTGTTGGCACGTTGTAAACGGGTCTGTTTTGCACGGAGTTTGTCATACTTGATTAACTGTTCATGGCTGAGTTGACTTTCTCCTTTTCGCTCTACGAAATATCGGAATTCCTGAAACGTCTCGGGATTGGTGAGGGATTTTTTCTGTTGGGCTGCTTTTTCTTGCTGGTCTTTGACTTGCTGCTGAATTTGCTCATCGGTGATTGATTCGACAACCTTGATGATAGCCTCTTCGTAAGTCTCCCCAGAGAATGGTTGATACGTCACGCTGTTTTTGAGCGTGTAAGCCAGCATCATCGAACGGACGACAGATTCGGCGTTTTGTTGTTTTGTGTTTCGCTTGGCATCAAAGCTGCCGAAACGGTATGCCAGAATTATTAATTCTTTGGCATTCTTGTAAGAGACCAAATCGTGAATCAACTCTCCCCTGCTGGAAATGAGTCGAGCGAAGTCTGATTGAAGCTCAGAAGCCGAGATATCGCCGGAGCCGACGTATTGCAGAAATGCCTGGAAATCATCGAGAGTATAAAGCCGTTGATTGTCAGTGAGTGACTCCATGCCCCTGCCTGGGGAGTCACGTAGCAAGACATCAGCGGAGTCCTGATTCGATGACGGAACGCGGTCTGCTTCGCTCCATTCCTTTTCTTGAGGCGTATTCTGAGAATTCACTTTCTCGATGACATCTGAAAGTGGAACCGAATTATCTTCGTCGGGAACTCGCTCCAAAGCGGGATAAATGCTGCTAATGGCAAACCATGTACCTTCAGTCCCCTCTCGGAAGGCGACTCGAACTTCACGGTTGACGTGCGAGATTCCGACCACCTTGCCGATTTCCTGCTTGTCCTTACTGAAGAATGCTTCAACTGTATCACCACGTTTGGCAGTAAAGCGATGTTCGCCGCCATCACCGTTGTTGCCCACGCGGTCTACGGTGAGGGTATCCCGATCTTCTTCCGCTTCAGGCCAATCGTAGAAAGGTGAACCATCAAAGTTTTCTTGGCGATCTGGTCGGAGATAGAGCGGTTTCTGAAATAGAAAACTTGGTTCACCGAAATCAGATTCAATCACCGAAACATTGCCAGCACGCTCCAAGGCCACCAACGCACAATTGACCGGATTGGCAAGTGGATCATCAGCGTCAATTTCCGGGAAACCGATGTCACTGCGAATATCGCCCAGGCTCACGGAGCCGACATTTGCTGAAAGATATTCAAGGATACGATGTTTGAGTGGCTGAAGAACTTCATCGTCAATGATTTTATTCTCAGAAATATCGTTCCATTTCGCCTCTTCCTGAACGATATCTGGTTCAACAAATCCAAAGAGACCTGTTTCAAAATGCTTGAGTATCTCTTTGCGGGCATGTTGTTGTGTCTCATTACCTTCGCCATCGATTGCTTTTTGAAAGAACTGTTTTGCTCTGCTCTCGAACTGATCAATACAGACATCTCGTGATTCATAAACATCCCAACCAGAATGATAACCTTCACAATTTCCGCACCAGTAGGAAAGCGAAGTACGAACTGCCCATTTCCCATTTGGCAAGGGAGACACCTGGTATTCTGCGGTCGCTTTGCCGTCACTTGCTTGCAGTTTTCGCAAGCCTTCACTGTTTTTGTAAGCAGAATCACGAACAGTTTTGATCCATTGTTCATGATCGTCAATTCGCTCTTGTGTATTGTGGGCAAGTAAACTTGTAACTGATTTTGTTGTTTCAATCTCTTCTTTTTTTTCTGCTTCAGCATCCCCAAGTTCCTCTTCCTGTGGATCAAACTCGGGATCTTTTCGACTTTCTGGTTGATCAAGTACAACAGGCAGTGCGGTCGGTACTGTGTTTTTACTCGCTTCGTGACTTCCCACACTCTCTGTCACAATTTCGAGCCGATTCTGCCAATCTGTTGCACTGGGATCGAGAGCCATCTTTTTTAGAATAGGGTGTTGTAATTCATGTTCTGGTGTGGGGTGTCCATTGCGCAACGCCCAACTAAAATCTTCTCGGATTTCATCGAGTACATTACGCAGAACGTGGACCTCTTGAGATAACTCTTCAACAGTCTGCTGCAAGTTTTCAATCAATTCGCCGGTGTTGGTTTCAGTCATCTTTTCAGGCACAGGAGAGGTAGAGTGCCAGAGAGAATAGTGCGGCGCAAGCAAGTTTATCATTCTTGTGGTACAGTGGTTCCCTTTGCGGACTCTTCGATTCCCTGACGAAACCGATACCGAGTTTCGTCAACGTGCAGAACAAGCGGGGCAGTATGCCCCGCTTCTGGTTGATGCCTGCTTATCCAACGAATGTGCGCAGGAATATGCTGATGATTCGGAACTTCCTTTGTTCACGATTGGAGATTTAGAAAACCACCCCATCGTGCGGATCGAATACGAGCAGGCCATCGCCATCGGCGGAATTGGCGAAACGCTACGAGCCACGAAATCAAAACATTGGGGCGATGGGCTATCTATTTTGCCGTTGGGAAAAGACGACTGGTTCTTTCCAGATCGCATCACCTACATCTATCGACCAAACAGTCTCTACAATCAGCGTTTCGAGCAACGCAAACGCATGAAAGAACTCCTTGGCAAGAAATATCGCCCACTGGTCGAAACCGCCAAGCGAAATACCAAGAAAATCTTTCTGGAATTCCTGACAGAACAACAAGGAAAGGCGATTCAGAGAATTCTCGATATTGAACCAGGCATCTTCTGGCGAATGGCAAAAGGACGAGCATTTCATCCACTCCCACCACGCGAAGTACAACTTGAATTGCCGTTTATGGATAACATGGAATAGTTCGGTTATTTCTGAATTGAATAACAGCCAGATTCCCGAACTAATTCTTCCACCCGTTTGATGCAGTGAGATTCGAGCAGAAAATCGGTTGATTCATACCTGTCAAAGAATGCACTCTCTTTCTTGACGATATGCCGAATAGCGTCCCGTTCTTTTGAAGTCAGTTGTTGCCAGACCCGTTTGCAATGCGAGCGAAAACAGGATCGCTTGCTTGATTGGCGATCCTGTTCAACAAGATCGTGGTCCCCTTTGGAAATTTCTTTGATACGTGCTGTCAATGTGCCTGAGAGTGATTGTTTAGTAGCAGTGGGCATCATCATGGTGGTAAGAAATGGGACTGAGAACGATACCACAAACTCATGCGAAATCCAGAAATTCCTGTTGGCAACGAATCTCTATCATCGTTTGAAATCTTATTGTCAAAAATTCATGACAATAATTGTGTTGAATCAGAAACAGTTCAATCTGGCAATCAAGAGATTTTCCAAGTAACATCAAGCCATGAAGAAAAAGCGAAAAGACAAATACGATGTCACTGGCAACATCGAAGCGGAATATGTCGATGAGGCAGAGCAGATACTCGTCAACAAGCTGGAAATTCTCGATCTCAATTCTCTCCACATCGCTGAAGAGGAGGGATTGGCAAAAGCATACGAAACCTTGCTGACAGAAGTCAAAACTGATACGCCGATGACAGCAGAACTTCTCTGTCATATCCATTCCCGCATCTTTGGTGAGATTTACGAATGGGCAGGTTGCTGGCGAACGGTGCAAATCAGCAAGCCGGGAGCGATCTGGCCTCCTCCGCATTACCTGCATGAAGCCATGCAGAGTTTTGAACGCGATGTGTTGGAAAAACATCCTTCAACAATACTTCAAAGTGATGAACAATTCTGCAATGCGGTTGGAGAGATTCAGGGGGAATTTCTGGCGATTCATCCGTTTCGAGAAGGAAATGCTCGGACGATCAAATTGATGACCGACATCATGGCGGTTCAATCGGGCAGACCGCTGCTATTTTATGACGCAACCCAAACTGGGGCTGAGCAATACATCGAAGCAGCTAAAGCAGCACTCTCTGAAAAAGATTATTGCCCCATGAGCCAAATCATTCAGCAGGCTCTGTCCCAAGCTCTTGATTAGTGATCTGTTGAAGCTGTTTGCGGAGTTTTTCACGAGTCTCTTCCGTAAACGGCGGCAATCCTTCAATCACGCTATTACGTTCCGCGACTTCCAGAATGCGCGCATGACGCTAGGCATCATCACGCCATTGCACGGAAGCCTCTCTCAAACTCTTACCTGATCCAAAACTGTTCATACCGGCATTGTATCATAAATGATGACAGAAAACAGAGCAGTTATCGATCATTCTGAAGCGTATCATTCTGCCATTTCCACCAGAACGGGCTTTTGCCATTGATCCAATTCCCTCTGTTGTGCTTCTTCAACCAGTAATTGACATACAAAGGATCAATCCTGAGAAACCAGGCGATGTCGGTGTAATAAACTTCTTTGCCCTTGGCAGACAACAGAAAATCATCAATCAACTGATTTCGTTCATCAATATCGAGTGGAATGGGACTGCATTTCATCAGTCGGATAGACTGCCAGTAAATTGGTAATCCGGTCAAACCGAACTGAAAGAAAGGGCAATTTGTTTCTGGATTGCTTCTGCCGGCTGAGCATAGCGACGACGAGATTGTTCTCTCACAAACTCAGAACGGTCAACAATGTTTAGTTCTGGTTTGATCGTCTCCATGGTGAAGGCAGGGCGGCTCATGCCATCAATCATCAGCCGAACGCAGGCTCGATACTTTGGCAAAGCGATCAAATCTGCTGCGGTGACGTTGCCGGTCAGTTGCTCTGCGAGGAGAGTTGCATCATTGGGACCGACTGCGAATACCAATAAACTGCCGACATTACCGAAGACTGCCCGTAATGTTTCTTGTTCGACCTGATCGAGAAATTGTGTTGCCAGGCACAAGCCGAGTTTGTATTTGCGGGCTTCGGAGAGGAATGAAGAAAAGCTGGAAGTCGCTACGTTCTGAAATTCATCGACATAAAGATAGAACGGCCTGCGTTCTTGCTCTGGAATCATGGCTCGGCTCATGGTTGCCAGTTGCAATTGTGTGACAAAGAGTGAACCGAGAAATGATGATGTTCGTTCCCCTAGCTTTCCTTTGGAAAGATTGATAATGATAATCTTGCCAGTATCCATGGCGTTTCTAAAATCAATTCTGCTCTTTGACTGCGAGACCATGTTGCGGATCACGGAATTGGTGAGCAGTTGCCGCAATTTGTTCTCAACTGAAGCAAACGGGTCTTCGCCTTTGAGGGAACGGAGTTTCGGAAACGTGGTCATCCACCAGTTACGAACGACGGGATCATCAACGCGGGCCAGAACATCCCTGCGAAACGAATCATCCACATCGAACATGCGCAGCATATCCAGAATCGTACAATCCCCTGCCAGCATTAACGCAAGTACCGTGTTCCATAAAATATCTTCCAGGCGAGGTGTGTGCGTACCCGTTCCAAACACCTTGCGGAACGTACTCACCACTCCATCACAGGCCACATCGACCATTGCAGGATCAACATCAAGCGGATTGAAGCTGACGGGATACGCCAGGTCACTCGGATCAATCAGAATCACATCGTTAGTTCGATGCCTGGGAACCGATGCGAGTACTGCATCTGCCAAATCACCATGCGGATCGATAATGGCTAAGCCATCTCCCGATTGCATGTCAGACAGAATGGCATTCTGCATGACGGTTGATTTTCCGTTTCCGGTTTTGCCCACGATGAACAAATGCCGAAATCGGTCTTCCGTTTGGATACCAAACCGCTCGTCGCGCTCCTGAAACGCAACTCGTCCAAGTTCTGAAATACCCGACTCCCTTTTCTTGAGGGGTAATTCCACGGGCGGTTCCAACCGCCTGGAATGCGTTGCTTGCAGTGAAATATCGCGGACCGAACTGGTCGGCAAATGCCACATCGTGGCAAGTTCTTCGTCAGAGAGTAAAAAACCTCGTTGTTTTCGCCTTGTGTCATTTTTTGAAATGGGCGAAGATTGAAACAGTCCAAGCCGTGGTTCTGTAAACTTATTGAGGATTGCTGCCATTTCCTGCAATTTGTGAACCGCATTCTGTTTTTGATCAGCGGGCGCATAAACAATTAAATTCAGTTGCACCTCAAACAGATGTTGTCCCAGTTTAACCGATGCCGCTTGTAAATCCTTTTCGTTGTCGTGCATTCGTGAGGATGTTTTGTTGAGTTCTTCGTCTGACGTCATCCGTTCTTCACGCTGGCTGGCAAAGAATTGTGAGAACAAGCCAGCCAGAATACGCTGCCAATGTTTTGGGCTGCTGATGAAAAAAGCGTACTGACGGGCAAAGCTGCGATATTTCCGAAAGAACGGACGAGCCAATTGCTCAACGGAAGTTTGTGAATATCTGATTCTTCGAGCATTGGCGGGAAAAACGGACAATTCAATCATTGCTTGCACATGACTGGTATCAGGAGCAACCGCTTGTAGCACGCCACCAATCGGATCATCGACTTCATTATGAATGACATCTTCAAACTGTTGATACCGCAATATCGGAAACAGATCAGGCCGCAAGTGCAAATTCATTGTCCAAGTTTCATATCCTGCCGGGCAATCAAGGACATTTTCTTCCAGCAATTCAATCGTACAATCGGGATACTTCGCATGAAACTGGCCTTGAATCAATCGATGCAGCAATCCGGAAAATCTGCAATACAATCCGACTTGCTGATCGTGCCGACCGATGAGAAATGAAACCGGATATTTTCTGGATGACGCATGATGAATCGCTGCCAGAATCGACCGCATGTGTCGCGGTCCGCGTTCGTTGTTGGGAGTATCACTGATCGAAATGAGCATAGGAAACAGAGCGTACCGCAGCGGTCTGAAATTGTCTGCCAAGTAGAATAGACTTGCTTACCTCTTGAACAGATCAGAACAAAGTCGCCATGCAATTCAAAGTCGCCACGCGACACAAAAGACCCGCTTTTGAAGTTGCATGTTTCATGGGCGGGTTTTTGCGTCATGTTTTGCCCTGTCGTGGCTTGAAATTTGCTCGGGGGTGACTGTCCAGTCCCGAAAAACAAGGAGTGGTAAGAAGATTCTTTGCACCGTCGGAGCATCGAGCCTGCCAACAGGAGCGGCAAAGTATCACACCAAGACGGGAGTTTCCAACATTCTTCGATGTACTTTGAACTGTCGTATCTGTGACCGCAAAAGGGGGATGTTTTCATCCTGTGGCGAATAAAAACAGGAAGCAAATAACGCATCTTGTTCGCAAAGGTATTCATCGAGAGAGACGATATAAAAAGGGACAAACGAATTTGCACCCGTCAATTGCCGGGCGGCTTCGATGATGTTCTGCTTCCGCTGTTTTGCTCCCGTGATGACAAACAGAACCCGATAATCTGGCTCAGCGACCATATCAACCAGATATCGCTGCATTTTACTCGTAATACTATCCGCATCTTTGTACGAAAAAACTCGCTCGGTACTGTTATCAAGTTCCACGCAATAGGTGAATCGTTTTCCATTCGGTAATAAGAGTTTGAAGTGAGCATCGGGAAAAAGTGGACGTTCGCCGCAATCAATTTTGAATGTGTTCTCGGGATGAAAATCAATAACGTCAATTCCACGATGATGGGCAGCAACATAAGTCTGCACGATAAATTTTGACAACGCCTGTTGATGCCGATGCCGTCCGGGGTTCATTTCCTTGAAGAATCGTTTCGTCGGCGGTTTAATTTCATCATCCTGCATCACCGTGCGATACCCAGCCAGCGTCAGTTTGTAATACAGCCGAGCACCGCCTTGCCCAGTCGTGGCATAACGCCACGAATGCAACTGGCCTACGGCTGTCAAATCTTTCATCCGCTCCTGCACCCGCCGGAGACTGGTAAACGGTTGCGACCACGTTTGACTAAGAACCAGAAAATCTTCAGCGGTTAATGGGCAGCGTGTTAATGCGAGCATGATGTCATCATCACGAAGCGTTTTTTGCCAACCTTTTTT
>JAJRTM010000644.1 GCA_024278285.1 Planctomycetota bacterium | reverse complement strand
GCCACATTTCCGGGAGGCTCGATCACCGGCGCACCAAAAATTCGAGCGATGGAAATTATTTCCGAATTGGAGCAAACGGCTCGCGGTCACTACTGCGGCTCCCTTTTTGCAGCCGGGTTCGATGGGACACTGCAATCGAGCATTCTCATTCGCTCGCTGTTATTAAAGAATGGATATGTACAATGCCCCGTAGGCGGCGGCATCGTCGCAGATTCCATCCCAGAAAATGAATACACAGAAACCGAACACAAAGCCGCCGGGCTGCTGGCATCCAAATTCAACTCACCTGGTCATTAATATTTCGAGCGAGTTATTTTGATAATCCTTTGTCAGCGATGCAGGGTACATTGCGTGCACCGTATCTACGGTACAATACATGCTACAATGGCAATATGTTCCGAAAGTCACAAATGGCACGCGCATCGGTTGTGAATCTTTTTGCGATGCGGTTTTTTAGCGGATTATTTTTCGTTGTTTTTTAATTTCTTATGAATTACATCAGACGAGATTTTCTTTTTGTTGACTAAATTTATTCTTCGGAAATTTCCTGACTTTGCATTTATTGTCCTTACGATGGGATTAAAACCCTCGCCTTCAGGCGAATCCTTTAGGTTCTTCTATCAATATACTATAAGAGTCTGAATGTTGTTGGTCGGTGATTTCAGGAACAAAATGGTCGTTCCTATTATATGAGGGTTGCTTTTTCGGATAACAAAATCGTGAGCGTAAGGACTTCAGTCCGTAGCTCACGATAACAAACCTACCGGCCTTCAGCCGGTAGTAGTTTATTTACTGTTTCGGTGGTTTATTGCGAGCATACTCGACGAGACGTAGATAATCCTCCTGGCCGAGTTTCCAGTTTACTGTGCGTTGACCGCGAGAGTTAGTAGGGAATTTGTCCAAGCCCTTCGAGATAGTGATTCCTGGCATATCATTTGGCACGTGGCAGGTGATAGCATTCAAGCTGTAGACACCTTGGTTACGTGTAAAATGCATGTGGCAGTCAACGCACGTCTGGACTACCGATTGCTGACGCCCGTAGCGTCCCCAGTCTTTCGAGCCGGAAAATCCTCCATCCATCAAAGTTCGGTACTTGGATAAATCATCAGGATTTCGTTCCAGACCGCCATGCTTGAGACCATCGAATAAAAGGCGTCGCCGTATTACATACTCATAGGCGTTTACACCCAGCCCTGTGTTTGTCTGAGTGTCGCGTGTGCCATCCACGCTTTTGTAGACAAAACCATCTATCGATTGGACAACCTGTGTCGGCACAGGTTTAAGCTCCTCGTCAAGCACAATCATAAACTGAATGATAACTGATTCAGTACCGACTGGGATTTGCCGCAGTCCGGGTTTGAGGGCAATAAATCCATCTCTGGCAGACTTTTCCCAGTCCACCCCATGCAGGAATAGGTCATTCATGTACTCCTCTACCTCGTGACGACCACCAGGGAAACGCCAGAACACGCGATAATAGGATCGCCCCTTGATGCTCCAGGTATGAAACCCCAGACGACCTTTCCCATCGCCACGCAATTGGTCAATCTCTACCCACTTCTCAGGTTGAGTCAGTAAACCGGTAGGCAGGTAATTACGACTGGGATCAAAATCATGCTGCGCGGTGAAGTAGTCGGAGTCGACTGCCGTTTTATAGTTGTCAGGCAACGCATCTAAGGAAGGCTTGGGAATCGCCAGGCGTTTGATGATAATAGCCAGCTTGCGGCAAAGTGTTTCTCTGCGTTGCATGACCCCATTTTGTTCAACTTGACGCTCCTGCGGTGTCACAAGATAAGCGGGGACGGAGGCACGTAACCTTGCAATTTCCACGTCTCCGAATCGAGCAATGTTCTGGTTTGTCAGATGGTCGAAAACCGCCCAGAGATCGTGTTGGAAGAAGGCCCGCTTGAGTGGATCGCAGATGAGACGCTCTCCATTAGTCAAAATGAATTCATCGAGCAGCTTATTGAGACTTTCTGAAGTCGTCTGTTCAGAGTAGTATCGAGTTTTGGGCCAAGCTGGAAATGTGATCGTATCGCCTCCTTCGATGCGTTTAATGATTGGGCCTGGCGCTAATTTGCCGCTGCGCATGTTGCGGTTCCATTCATCAAGCCTCGTTGTATCCGTTGGGTACTCCGGTCGAGAAGGAAGTTCACTCGGACGAATGTAAAGGGCGCTGAAAAGTCGGTTCCAGAGATGCTCTGGGGCATCGTCGTAAAGTGGTAAAGGGCGGTCGCTTTTGAGCGATCCGCGAAGCGGCCCGCTGTGATAATAACTCTCATCTGCTTCTCCAGCCAATACTCCATGAACAGACGCTGGCAGCCAGGCAGCCACCAAAACGATGAAAAACAAACATTGCGAAGTGGTACATCTTTTCATTTGTTAAACTCCCATTAGTTCACGTTGACGATGATCTGTAACCAGCAGACGGCAGAAAGAAAAATGGTTCAACGACAAATGTTGTGCGCGGGGGTTGGTAAAAATGTGGGCATATTTTTCTGATAGGGAATATTATTACCCATTTTCTATCAGAAAAACAGGACACGCCCACTTGTTTATTGTATCAAACGATTGGCCTGAATGGCTATCAACCCGTTGCAGCCGGGTAGACATCTGAGGTTTTTTTCAACCCTCTATTTTTTCATTTTATGATTATTTTAGAAAATTCACAATCGGGCTGCCGGTTGCTTTTAGTCTTTGGATGTATTGGTTTTCATTGTAGATCGTTTTTGT
>JAJRTM010000643.1 GCA_024278285.1 Planctomycetota bacterium | reverse complement strand
GCGGTTCGACATCTTCTCAAAAAGCAAACCGGTTTACGCAGTCGCCTTCGGCTTGCCGTTAAACAATTTTCCTCTTCTTTCGTGTTTTTCGTTTCTTTCGTGGTTCAAATCTTTGTTTGGTTGCGGCTATGCCGCGCTGGGCACATCCGTGGCTCTTTTTCTTTTAGCCATTAATTTCTGCGAAGAACTCGAAAATAAACGGTTACTCGTTTGCCTTTTCGAGATCATCTTCCAGCGACTGGATTTGGTCCCGCAGTGTTGCAGCCTCTTCATATTTTTCCGATTCAACGGCAGCGGTTAATTCTTTGCGAAGTTGAATTAACCGGTACTGATTTTCGCTGTCCATCGGAGCTCGCTTGGGGAATTTCCCTCTATGTTCGGTATCGTTATGAATGTTTTCCAAGAGTGTAAGCAGGCGTTCTCGAAAAATAACATAATCATGCGAGCAGCCGAACCGCCCTGCTTCACGAAATTCCCGATAGGAAATTCCACAGTTAGGGCAACGAATTTCATCCTCTTCAGAAAGATTATCTTCGACATTCGATTCCGGAAAAAATGCCTCCGCCAGACTCTCTTCCGGCGAGGAGGAGTCGGGCTTACTCATATAATCATGGAAGTGTTGTTCGCAAAAATGCAATTCGCTCACGTTACCTTCCTTCAAGGCTGTTACGTGATAAACTGCAGATTTGGAGCAAACGGAACACTGTTTCATAGGTTATCCAGTGTGTTGATTAAAACTTGAATTCCAGATAATTAAAAAGAGAATGTCGCTCAGTACTCCCTTGGTATAAGTCCATTATATCTGTTTGATTAAAGCTTGTCGCCCCTTGTCTTGTTCCTTTTCTACTGATTCTGTTCAAGTAAAAGTCTAATGTAAGATCGACGTTCAACATCGGGCCCTAAACCAAGGTGTTCGGCAAGTTTCAGTATTTTCTTACTTGTTGCCTCCTGTTCATCTGCATCAACACAGCACTCCAGCTCTATATACCAACCTAAATTGCTGACATTGTCGAGAACGATTTCAAAAATAATTTCTTCAAATGTGAAGTGATACGTATGACGCACTTTATGAACCGGCTGCACTGCCTGGAAGCCGAGTTTTTCCAGTAACGTTTGCATTTGAATGGCAGACTCTTTTTCTGCTCCAAAAATCAGTTCGATTTCCTGTCGGGTTTTCGTTTCCTGATCGACCAGCGGCCCTTTATAAGTCAGGCGATTTTCTGCTCCGATTCGACGTATCCGAAAGGCTTCATCTGTTTTGCCAAAATCGCGGCAAGGATGGCTCAGGTAGATGTCTTCTTGCTCCATCGTGTTAACAAACTCTGCCTGTTTCTCTTCAAGCACTTTGCGAAAATGCTCGACATCCTCCAGCTTATATTTTACTTCTACTTCGTATTGCATGAAAACCCTTTGGTGTAAACCAAAAACAAGCGAGTGATGTGGTTAAGTAGTCTGAGCAACTTGAGCGTAAATTTCTCTGAGATATTCCCAGGTGAATAAACCGGTATGATGACCGTCACTCCATGTTATTCTTATTGCGTAGTTGCCGACAAGGTCTAGTTTTTGGGGATGAATATCTTCGGGGGTATCGTCGGGAAAATAGGTCCGCTTCCCAGTTAATTCATTCACACATGCTGCGCACGGGCAACTCCCTCGAAGAGATCGAAAGGGAACGAAAACCGCAGTTGCGTCATCTGACCATTTTAATTCGAGTGCTTGTTGCTTCAGATGAGCGCGAAGTTCACTGGGAGGGGACATCATTACTGGATCAATCTTTTCCTCGGTGAATTGTTTTTTCCCAATATTTTGCAAAGTCAAACTTGGGACTGTTTTCAAAGTCGTGACATTTCCCGCAAACGTTCTTCTCAGCAGTAGCCGCATCCAACTTCATGAAATTTCTCGCCTGGACAATCTCATCCGTACTTTTGCGGGTTTGCATGAAAACACCTTCCATGTCCACGTGATGGCTTCCCGGACCGTGGCAATTTTCGCAGCCCTGTCCGACCAGATGTGGCGTTGTCGTTTTATTCAGGAAGCCCGATTCATAACGAAAAACTTCCTTCGGATTCCAGCCCACGGTATGACAGCAAAGGCATTCGGGATCGTGCAGTCGGGAAATCCATTCGGTTTCGGTATAGTTTTCTGCCCCGTGATTAAGTGTTCTTGTTGCATGGGCGTGTTTCGTCGTTTTGAATTGAGCAGCCGCCTTGGTGTGGCAAACACCGCATTTTTCGGTGCCAACAAATTTGTAGCCGGATGGATGAGGGACGGCTGGTTCGTTTTCTACAATCTGCTGTTCACGCAATAAATCCTGATAGAAAGCCATGTGGTCTTCCATCTGTTTGGTTCGACGAAAACGCTTTTTATCGAGATCAACTAACTCATACCGAAACTTCTGCTTGGCGTTCTCAGGGAAGTAGCCAAGCAGGCCCGCGTATTTTCCTTTGCGACCCGCTTCAAGAACAAGCGTATTTCCTTGAGTCTCAGGAACTCCCGAAGGATCTTCCGGTCCACCCGCGGTCAGGCATAAATCGAAATCGGGGATCGCTTTCAGGATTTCTTTAGTTTCATCTATTGTTGAATGTGAAAGCAGAATCAATAGTTCGCAGTTTGCTTTTTTTAGTTCCGCGACCGCTGGCTTGAGTGATTCAATCGGGTCTTCCACTTTAAGTAAATCGCTGGCAGAATTGTTCCCTTCCGGAAAAATTTGCGAGCTATATTTTTTCCCGAGAACAGCCGTCACACCGATTTTAATTCCCCCCACTTCGATGACACGAAAATGGGCAGGAGATCCGATATCGGGCGTGTTGTAAAAAACAATGTTAGCGGAAACAAAAGGGAGTTTCGTTTCAGGATCGACCGAATTTGAAACCAGCGAAAAGAGATAATCAACCTGCAACTTCAAATCCGATGGCCCCAGCGCCATCGCTTGATATCCCATATCGGTTAATGCACTGTAAAGGACGCCGAATTTCAATTGATCCTG
>JAJRTM010000642.1 GCA_024278285.1 Planctomycetota bacterium | reverse complement strand
TTTGAGAACTAATGGATTTGTCGGTACATTTATCTGCCACGGCAGCCAGGCCTTTCAAGTAGAATACGTCTGAACAAAAGAACTGAATACCGTGGCGGCAGGCAGGGCAGTGGCATCGGGCTTGCTGTTCTCATTAGTCGCGGCCCATCGTTTTGTACAGTCAATCCTCTCAGAGGTAAAACGATCAACCGGAGAGCCGTGTGTGGAAGAACCGCACGCACGGCTCGGAGGGAGGGGAGGCTCAACCAAATGAGCCTCCCCTCCCTCTATCTTGCGCCATGTGCGAGATTTCATTTGTACTTCCAGTTAATAATAGAACTCACATATGGGTGCACCTTGGGGTTTGTAGGTTGTTCAGTTTTTGTTTTTGTGGGGCGACGGTCGGTTTGTTGGCGTTGGCGGCGGGACCAGAATCTGGAGCATCGAGTCATTATCGCTCAGATAATCCGCTCGGAGTTGCAACAAGGCTTCGCCGCCGTGTGGAGACCAGAATTTTTCCGTTCCCTTGACCCGAGCGTTCATCTGTTTCACCGTCGATTCAATATAACAACTGGTGATCGGCAAACCTTCGCGACGACATTCATCGTAACGTATCCGGCTTTGCTGGTTCTGTAAATACGTGAGCGCCTCGGCAACAATCTGCCGCGGCGAAGTAATCGGTTCCTCTTTTTCGGGACGGCCCAATTCACTTTGTCGGGCTGCAAGTTCTGCGATCACACGTTCCACTTCGCCATACCACGCCCAAGTCAACCAGCGAACATACACCTCCCAACCTGCTTCCAGATCACGCCCCGCCATCGCTGGGTAAAGATGTATGTCATCGCGTGCACAGCACGGCTGGTTCATTTTGACAGCCGTAATTAAATTGGAAAATTTTTGATTATTTTTATAATTTGCAATGAAACAAACCGCTAGTAAATAAATCTAAAATGGGAGTCCAGTCAGAAAAACAACGCTTCCAAATTCCCCAGTTCGATTCCGAACCATCAGCCACGAACGCTTTGCGTTCCGCTTCAAACAAACCTTCCGACAGCGCACTGCTGGCCAACATTTTGCCAAATGATTGACTGTCGGATAAACTGCTCAAAACGCAAATTCGTGATTCAAGTTCCGGGGCACCAGGACGTTTGGTTGTTTTTACTTGTGAGAGTGTTTTACTTTTGGGTTCTTCACTATTTTCTTCAGTGGAATCTTTTTTCTCGATCTCTTTTTCTTTGAGTGGCGAGGATCCTGCACGCTTTTTCGCTTTGATCTCTGTCACCATCTGTAGCACCGCAGGCGGGTCTAAACACTTTGCAGGAACTACGGGGGCAGGGTCTACGGCATGTTTATCGCTTTTTACCCAATAGAGGGCGCCGACTTTTGTCTCGCGCCAGTGCGTCTGTTTTGCTGCAAGTTTTTCTTTAGAAATCGAGCGATCCATCACCTGCATGCGACCGCCATCGTACTGCACCATCGCCACATCGGTGCAACAGGAGTGAGCCTCGGGAGTCTTTTCTACAAGCGGTTTTTCTTCCCACGCAGCCGTCGCTTTGTTGCGCTCGCTCACTTGTTCGCTCCCAATGCGTTCGGTGATCCGTTCAACACGCTGCGTTGATATTTTCAAATCAGCAAGCATCTCAAGAGCGGCAGATGGTTATCTTGCTCAACGATCTCTTGTTGTTCAAAGTGTTGGATGTTCGAGACGCCGAGCGTTTGGTATATTACTTTGCGAGTCATGCTGGTGATCGCCTTGAAGGTGGTGTAAAAAAATCAGCATGATCTCGTTTTTTACAAAATTAACCCAAATACAAAAAAACACGTTGAATCATAAAATTTTGATAGCCAGCCCAAATTGCCAAAACAATATCTTGCGATTGTCGACAATTTGAAGAACGTTTACCCTTAACCATCTTTAGCTCCTGCGATAAAGTGACGGTTTCAGTCCATCACCCATCATCGTGGAGAACCAACTTTTCACAGATAACATCTCACCTCAATACATAATTTCCCCTAAATCACAATAGCGAAATTTGCCAGTGATAAAACATGCTTATTTAATTGGTCTTTGCGGGGCGGGAATGCGTTCGCTAGTGGACTATCTGCTGGCTCAGGGTTGGATAGTTTCCGGTTCTGATCAATCGATGTCGAAATATTCCCAGCAGGAATTCGCAGCGAAAGGAGTTCAGGCATTTACCACGCATCGCGAAAATAATTTGCCTGCGGAGACGTCTTTACTGATCCACTCGCTGGCGATTTCAGGCGGCAACCCGGAAAGAAAACTGGCTGCCCGGCGTCAGATTCCGACTTACAGTTACGTGGAATATCTTGGGGAACTTTTCGAGCAGTATCGCGGTATTGGTATCGCAGGAACACATGGTAAAACGACAACAACAGCGATATTGGCTCATCTTTTACGATGCTCTGGCAACGACCCCTCTCTCATTTACGGCGGGCGGTTTCAGGGGGAAAGTGATTTCGGTTGGCGCGGCAACAGTGACTTACTTGTTGCTGAATGCTGTGAGTTTCGGCAATCATTTTTGAACTACACTCCTGAAATAGCGGTACTTTTAGGAATTGAGGAGGATCATTTCGATTGTTATCCCGATCAAGAATCTCTTTTGATCGCGTTCTCACAGTTTTGCGGGAAGATCAAACCGCAGGGTCTGCTTGTCATTAACGGCGATTGCGAACTGACCAGACGCGTTTCACAAAATGCTCGATGCCCGGTCGTTAGTTTCTCTACAAATATGACGACGGCGACAGAATGCGACTGGCAGTTGAAATCGAATTCCATTAGCAATACAGGCACCAAGTTTTCTGTTCGTTCCCCTGGCGGTGATCTGTTTTCGTTTGAAATCCCTCTGTTTGGAATCCATCAAATCGCGAACTCTTTGGCTGCTATTCTCATCGCAAATGAAATTGGTGTTGAACTTGAAACCATCGCAAAAGGATTAACGACTTTTCCCGGCGTGGAAAGGCGTTTTGATCTGCGTGGAGAATATCGTGGGCGGATTTTTATCGATGATTACGCCCATCATCCGACAGAAATTGAGGCGACCATTGCGGCGGTTCGCCAGCGGTTTGGTGACTGTGAGATCACCGTTGCTTTTCAACCTCATCAGATTTTGCGGACCGAATCGTTGCTGGATCAGTTTGCACAGGCGTTGGGCAAAGCGGATTACGTTTTCGTTCTTCCCATTTTCGCAGCGAGGGAAATTCAGGATTCCAAAACTGAAACGGTCGCTCAAAAACTGGTTTGCAGGGGGAATTCGTTGTTATTATCATCAGATAAGAAAAACCGGCAATTTGAATACTCTGCTTCACTTGACCATTTGCGTTCCAGTTTAGACGATTCATCGATAATAGAAAAATCGTCTTCCTCAAATCTCTTTCTCACCCTTGGTGCAGGAAATATTGATCGGATATACCATGAGTTGCCTGGATTCATTCGCTGAAATTACACGCCGTGATGAACCGCTGGCCCCGTACACCTGGCTCAAACTGGGGGGACCAGCGCAGTATTTGATGGAACCTCGCCATGTCGAAGAACTTGCGCAAGTCGTAAAATGTGCCCATGAAACTGGCACGTCGCTCCACATTCTGGGGGATGGTTCAAACCTGCTCATTCGTGATGAAGGAATCAGCGGGATTGTGATTCGGCTCGTTTCCGGTGATTTTTCAAAGATTGAAGTGGCTGGGGATAGCGTCACCGCAGGGGCGGGAGGGTTGCTTTCACATGTTATCTCTCGTTCAGTAGCAGCCGGTTTAACCGGATTGGAAAGCCTGGCAGGTGTCCCCGGCACGATTGGCGGGGCGATTATCGGCAATGTCGGAGGAAAAAGTGGCGAAGTTGGCGCACTGGTCGAATCGATCGATGTCATGACCAATTCGGGAGAAATCGAAACGATTCCTGCTGAACTGTTGGGATTCGGCTACCGAAAAAGTAACATCAACGCAGCCGTTGTCCTTTCTGCAGCATTAAAACTAAGGGAAGGGGATCCGCAGGAAATCACGAAACGGCTGCGGAAAATGTGGATCATGAAAAAAGCGTCACAACCGCTCAGTTCCCAGTCAGCCGGCTGTATCTTCATGAATCCTCAAGGGTTAAGTGCGGGGGCGCTGATTGATCAAGCCGGGCTGAAAGGGACACGCATTGGCGATTGCGAAGTCAGCGAGATGCACGCCAATTTCATTATTACCCACGAAAACGCAACCAGTGCAGACCTGCTGCGACTGATCGATTTAATCCGCTCGAAAGTACAAGATTATCATGGCATTGAACTCGAACTGGAAATTAAAATCTGGGGACATTGAAATACGGGATACAGATATTCCTGCGGCAAAATAGACGCCCCGCTTGCTTTGCATTTCTGCCACAAAATGGTCAGAATGGATGTTTCAGGTCTTTGTAGGGTGCGTCATAACGCACCTTTTACGCATGATCGACTCCAACTGGTGCGTCGTGACGCACCCTACTCCTTCAAAGAGACTAACTAAAAAAAAGAGGACAATTTAATGGCGAATGTTGCCCAATTAACTGCTGATGCACTGACCGAAGGCGAAGGAATTTTACGGCTCGCGCCAACGTGGGTGCCTCGCTCGTTCCTGCAACCTGGGCGACGTCTTAAATTGCGTCCACAAGATTACTACGCGCTTGGCATGGATCGCGGCGGGATCGATGAACGCTGGTTCGGTTCAACAACCGAAGCCGCCAACGAAAACCGCAATCATGATGAAGGACTTTCCTACTGTGTTTTCAAAGGAGAAAAATTTCTTCT
>JAJRTM010000641.1 GCA_024278285.1 Planctomycetota bacterium | reverse complement strand
TCCCAGCGATAAACTGGGACCGGAATCACTTCGGCTCCTCGTTGTTTTAGCTCTTCGTAAAACTTCAGGTTCGGTTTGCCGTATTCCTGAACAGCCACTTTATTTTCTGCCAGCGAAATTGGTTCGTCATCAATTATCTTCAAAATCTCTCGCCAGGTGTTTGGTTCGGATGCTCGAAAATCGACATGGATTTTTCGTTCCCGAAGCAGCGCAAAAGGTTTGGGGCCACGAACGATGACCATTCGTTTTTCGAGAGAAGTGAGAAACGGTTCCAGTTTGCCGAGAGTGGCAATGGCATCAAGCAAAGTTTTTGCACCAACGCCTGTCATGAAGATGAGAATATCAATCTGCCCGGCGATCATCTGCTCGGCAAATTGCCCTGCAATCAGATTCTCTTCCAGCGGAACTTCGCGCATGGAAGGAGCAACGGTTGGCTCACCGCCGAATTTTCGGATGAGAGTTTCCATTTCACTCGAACGACGGGATTCGAAACTACAAACGCGAACAGGCATTGATTAAACTGCTTTATTTGTTGTGAACAAAGAACTTCAAAGCAGAGTATACAGTATATTGGTCGCTGCTGATATCGGTTGCGGTTGAAGAAGTTGGAGGAAAGAAAAGTCGAAGGCATGGGCGCTCGTCCGGCGTGATAAACATTTATCAATCCGGCCACACCTCCGACTAAGTAGAACCCTGCCTGGTAATGAGAGGCAGAAACAGACATCGCAGTTCGTTACTATTGCAAAGGACATGCCAGTGAATCAATCTTTTTTCAATGAAACCCCTATCCTTATTTACTGTATGGAGTTACGGATATTTCCTGCCTGTTATTTATTCGCTTTACCGCATTCAGAGTGGCGATAATTAATGCAACAGAATCAGAATTGCCTATAAAAGAGGCATCGATGGGGCGGCAGGCAGGATATGATCAGCCATGGCTGCAAATGCTTGAACCCAGCATTTACATATTTGTTTTGGCGTCGGTTGCATCTCCCAGGACGGAATTGAGAGCATCATTCAGGATTTTTTCGTGCCCATGATCCTGTGCGTAAATTCGGAAGATGAGAAAACTGATCGGCAATTGTCGAAACAATTCGTCATCGTTCAATTCACGAGGCTTGTTGATTGCGGGATCGAGCAGAAAATTCTGCCCGCTAGTTGGCAGTTTTGCACTCGGGCGGTGATAGTGCTGGGCGACATCGTGACGCAGCGGAATATCCCGCAAGTCGGCTGGCAGACGATCCCGCACTCGTTTCAGAATGAGGTCGGGTTCCGAAAAGATCGTCATCCGCGCTGCACCGGCTGCATGAAAATTGACTGTTCTTTCACAGGCCATTTTCCAGGTCACTTCTCGACGTAAAATCGCTGCCCAGCGGTCTCCCAGCTCTTTGATTTCCGGAACCTGACTTCGCGGCCAGCGACCGATATCAACCAGAAACGAAAGTTCTGTCAGCAGCATATATTCATCGAGATGATCCAGCGGATTGCCTGGGAAAAGATGTTTCATTGTTTGCGGGAACAGTTCTTCCAGCGCGATATCCAAGCCGCGAACGGTTCGATGAAAATAGATTGTCCGAAACAAGCTGGCTCGTGTTTCAATAAAGTTAATCAGAGTGGGTAATCCGCGTGCGTGAATCGTTAACCCTTCAGGCGTGAAGAAGCTGTAATGAATTAAACGCGATGCATCAAAAGCCTTCGTGTTGTAGCCAGACATATAGGCGTCTCGTAACACGAAGTCCATGTTATCGACTGTGTAAATGCCGCTGAACAGGGCGCGAAGTTTTTTCAGCCAATCGGGATGCCCATCGGTATCTCCATCTTTGGGCCTGCGAATGAGCCAGCCTATTTGCTTTGGATCAAGCGATTCAAGCGGCTTCATCACACCATTCGGATTCCGTCTGACGCCACGAATGAGATCCCCCAATTCATGTTCGATAATGTGCGCCCCTAAATCTTCATGCGTTAAGCCGTATTGATCCAGATAGTGGTCATCGAAAAAATGACCGAACGGTCCGTGCCCAACATCGTGAAGCAGCGCAGCCAAACGAACCAGGCACTCCACATGTGCTTTACTAGGCACATTTTCGCAGGAATCGCGAAGAGAATCGTACCACTGAGTAATACAGCGGGACGCTAAGTGCATCGCACCAAGAATGTGTTGAAAACGCATATGCTCGGCAGAAGGAAAGACCCACCAGGCAGTTTGCAACTGGTGAATCTGCCTCATTCGCTGAACCCAGGGGTGATCGATAATTTGCTGTTCGGAAACTTCGTCTTTCTGCATCGCAGTGATGTTGCTTGCCAGTTGCGTAGAAAGTGACGCTTCCGCCTGAGCGCGCTGTGCATTTCCAGGCGGGCAATGTTCTTCCAATCCCCAGCGAGAAACAAATGAAATATAACCGTGAACCGGATCGTGAACGAGACTTTCAGAAAGATAATCAGGAGTCATAAATGTTAGATTCAATTTAGAAGTGTGTTTAATACAAAGTAGGGTGCATCGTATTTTTCGAACGCCCATCTATCCTATCTTTCTGGCAGAGACTTGCCAGCCAGTCGGAGAAGTAAGTCATCATTTCGCTGAAGACTTCGTATTGTGAGATTCAATCTGAGAATGACATCGCAATGGCAGGATAATTATTTGTCGTCGCTATACGCAATGACATACCATGAATCTGTGCTACTAACGTTAAAAGTTTACGAAGCTTGCGCAAATTATCCCAAAACGAGAGCATCACTAAATAGTTAAAAAATGGAACAGAAGCCATGCCTGAAATTGATTCGCGAAAATTCACGTTTATTCGCGGTTCGAGACCTTCCGATCAAGCAGACCTGTTTACGCAGTCGCCTTCGGCTTGCCGTTAAACGAATGATCAATCATTTATTTTTCGTGTTTTTCGTCCCTTTCGTGGATCTTTACGAGAACTTCTATTCATTCAAAAAAAGTTCGAACGGAGGGTAGACATTCTTGTCTGCCTTGAATACGGGATGCTCAAACGCGACAGACAGAAATGTCTGTGCTCCATTTTGAATTGACCACGAAAATCACGAAACAGACGAAAAGAAAATGACATCTTTCCTCCCTTTGTTTTTGTGACTCTGTATTGTTGAAGAGTTCATTTTGTTTTCTCTGCGTCTCTCTGCGAACTCTGCGGTAAATTATATTGAATGTTTGGCCTGCGGCTATGCCGCGCTGTGTGGTTCTTTACGGTTTAATTGAGATATTGGAAACTCCTTCGTGACCTGGGTGCAGGATATTGTTGGAAAAATGCAACCCCTCAACTTCGCTGGCGATCACAATCGCGAAACGATAACGAGGACGATTGCCGGGAGAGGTTTTAAGTTCATCACGTCCTGAATTGTAAACGATATTTCCCTGAATG
>JAJRTM010000640.1 GCA_024278285.1 Planctomycetota bacterium | reverse complement strand
CAGTCCGACAAGTTCATCGCAGGTGAGTTCAAAGGCATCCAGATACGCTTTATTGGCGGCAAGATACTCGAAATTTTTATTCAAAATTGCCAGCATATCTGTCGAACTGGAAACAATTTCTTTGTACTGTTTCAGTTCTTCTTCTGCCTTTTTTCGTTCGGTAATATCACGGCTGATTCCTACGATAGCGGTGATGTTGCCCTCTTCATCCAGCACCGGGGCTTTCGTTGTTTCAAAAAAGATGCGAGTGCCGTTGATGACGGCTGAATCTTCTTCTGTATAAATGCGATGCCTTGAGCTGAGGATTTCCTGGTCACTCGCATCGCATTGTTCAGCCAGTTCGCGAGGAAGAATTTCATAGCAGGTTTTTCCAATGATCTCCTCTTGCGGTATCCCGGCAATCTTTTCGTAAGCCTTATTCACAATCAGATTGTGACCATCGTGATCCTTAAAGAAGATGATATCTGGAATTGTTTGGATCAGCGCTTCCAAACGCTCGTGTTCCCGTTTCAGTTCATTTTCAACTTTTTTCTGTTCTGTCAGGTCGGTGACTGCGATGCAAACAGAGGACCAGTCGTTAGTCTCGGGATCGAGAAGAACTTGCCTTAATGTATGAAGTTTCTGCCCATCGAGAGTTTTCACGATCATTTCAGATTCGAAATGGTCTCTTCCCTCGGCAAGGCAAATCAACATTTCACGAAAAACCGGCAGTGACTCTTCTGTATAAATTCGAGACAGGTCGCTGGTTAATTCTTCCTTGCTTTTAGCACGATGAAGCTTCACTGTTTCCAGATTGACGTTCAAAACTTTGACTAAACTGATGCACTCTGCAACGACTTCAGAATGAGATTCAAAATAGGAACGAAAATCTTCGACTCCCTCTTTTCTGAGGCCATCTACCTTCTGTTGTACCAGCGAGAAGTCTTCGTGCCACAGGCTGACCGGGGCATTTTCGAACAGGAGGTTTTTGCAGGTGGCTTCGCACCGATTCGCGCAAGGCACTGCCCTGTTTCTTCTTCCTCGTTTTGCATGAATGTGAGGTTCGCGCATATCAATCTCCATCTGCCAGCGGAAATATGTCCACTCTTGACATTTGATCTTACCTGTTCTTTATTAAATAGACAACAAACAGCGTCACGATTCAGTGATGGGTGGTTTTTGCAGGAATTCACATTACTAACGATAAAAGTTTGCGAACGGCTCGCAAATTTTAGAAAAATATCAGTTTGGTTACGGCTATCAGAATGAACCAGCCGTGCTGGGTTGTCCGTAGGGTCCGCTATTGCGGACCACCGCACGAAATAGGGGGAGCCACTTCCCATCGTGGTCCGCAATAGCGGACCCTACGCCAAAGCTGCATAGTTGCCAAACAGCATCATTCAAGACTGGACAGATTTGTATTGAACCACTCAGAGCGTTAGCATCAACCTAACCCGGCATAGCCGGAAGCAAATAACTTGTAGCCAAACTCGCCAGAGTGTGGACGAATAACCAACCCGATTTCCACCGTCTGGCGACGGTCGCTACAATAAGATCCTGCCAATTTTGCGCAGGATTTCAGTGGTAAGATACTAAGGAATAGTCCTGAAATAACTTCCCTATTTCAAATGGATTCAATTTGTAGGGTGCGTCGTGACGCACCTTTTTCGCTACACGAACCGGCTGGTGCGTCACGACGCACCCTACGATAAACCGGGAACTTATTTCGGGACTATTCCTTAGCATCAATGCAGTTGTTTTCTTTCCCTGCCTCAATTGTTAATAAAACCAACTGAATTGCCTCAGTTTTATCTATTCATGGAGTTACATTGTGAAGTCACTGCTTTCTTTTTTAGTTGCAATACT
This sequence comes from Planctomycetota bacterium, assembly GCA_024278285.1. GTDB lineage: Bacteria > Planctomycetota > Planctomycetia > Planctomycetales > Planctomycetaceae > Rubinisphaera. The sequence continues at coordinate 2,794 of JAJRTM010000640.1, read as the reverse complement.
AGCTGCACTATTTTCTGTTCCGGCAGAATCATTGGGGCAGGAACCGACAATTGATCTGGCTGAATTTCAAAACGTGATTCGCACGACCGAACCGTTAACGCCTCAGCAGGAACGCTTGCAGTTGCATCTTCCACCCGGCTTTGAAATTCAACTGGTGGCAGCGGAACCGGATATCGACAAGCCGATGAATATGGCTTTTGATGCCAGGGGGCGTCTGTGGGTCACAACAACATTGGAATATCCAATTCCGGCCAAACAGGGAACCAAAGCTCGCGACAGCATTAAAATTCTTGAAGATACCAACGGCGATGGACGAGCCGATGTCGTGAAGACGTTTGCAACCGGTTTGAATATCCCGCTTGGCATCATGCCTTATCGAGATGGTGTTATCTGTTACAGCATTCCGAATATCTGGTTTCTGCGTGATACCGATGGCGACGACAAAGCGGATAAAAAAGAAATTCTGTACGGCCCGCTTGGCTTTGAACGAGACACGCATGGTATGTGCAACAGTTTCACACGCGGTTACGATGGCTGGCTGTATGCGACACATGGGTTTAATAATCATACCGAACTTTCCGGAAAAGATGGGCATACCATTTCGATGAAATCGGGCAATGTTTTCCGCATGCGATTGGACGGCTTGCGTGTCGAGCATTTTTCGCATGGGTTGGTTAATCCATTCGGGATGACTTTCGATGCTGCGGGCGATTTGTTCGTTGCAGATTGTCATACGAAACCGATCAGTCTGATACTACGGGAAGGGTACTATCAAAGTTTCGGCAAGCCTGATGATGGCTTGGGGTATGTTCCCGATGTGATGGAACATCTACATAATTCAACTGCGATTTCTGGTCTCGCGATCAGCGAAGGAAGCGGTTTCCCCAAAGAGTACGACCGCAACACGTTCGGCGGCAATGTGATGACCAGCCGCATCAATCGAGATGAATTACAACGGATCGGTTCCAGCATTCGTGCAGTTAAAAAGCCGGATTTCCTGATCGCAGGTGATCCCTGGTTTCGTCCGGTCGATTTGAAGTTCGGTCCCGATGGCGCCCTGTATGTGGCAGATTTCTACAACCGGATTATCGGTCATTACGAAGTCAGTCTGGATCACCCCGGTCGCGACAGGCACCGAGGGCGTATCTGGCGAATCGTTTATCATGGCACAGATAAAAAGAAGAAAACTCCTGCACGCTCCACCAGTTTTGCAGCGATGTCGCTGGAAGAACTGTTCGCAGAACTCGCTGATCGCAGCCGAGTACGTCGCATGATGGCTGCGGATCGCATTGTCGATTCGTTTGGGAAGCAGGCGGGGAAGCAGGCGCTCTCTTTGTTACAAACTTCCGATCATCCAACTTCGCGTATTCACGCTTTGTGGATATTGAATCGGTTGCATCAATTAAGTTTTGCAGATCTTTCTAAAGCTGCAAGCGATTCCCATGCTGAAGTTCGCGTGCATGCCTATCGTGTTTTAACTGAATATGTAGCCGGGCAGAATGAGCCGATTGCTTTGTTGCTTAAAAAAGGGATGAGCGATGAATCTCCCAGCGTTCGGCGGGCGGCGGTGCAGGCGGCTGCGGTTCATCGCCGGGAAGAAAGCATTCCGGTCTTGCTGGAACTGTTTCATTCAACCAAGCCGCTAGATGTTCATTTAAGGTATGTGATTAAAATCTCGTTGCGAGATCATTTCTTGAATACGCAGTGGTATCAAAAAACGATTGCATCTATTGCCAAAGCAGATATTCCATTTGTTGCGGGGATTTCTCTTGCTTTGAAAAATGAACAAGCGGGACGGTTTATTGTGGAGCGTCTTTCGGTTCTTAATGAACGCGAACCAGAAAAAATGAGTACGTACATTACGTTCGCCAGTCAGTATGTTTCACCCAAGGTGGTTGACAAACTCGTTCAGGAAATTCGCACGCGATATCAACAGGATCAGGAATTTCAACGCGTGCAACTCTTTTCGGTGAGGAATGGTCTGGCGAAACGAAATCAGAAATTGCCTGCATCGGTCAGTGATTGGGCAACAGAACTTGCAGAGAAATTGCTGGAAAACGCAGGCGGCTCACAACCACTCGAATGGAATTATCTGCCAGCGACATCTGCTCCACATCAACCGAATCCGTGGAAGGTGACCAGACGCCGAACATCTGAAGATGGCAAACAGAACACGCCTCTTTATAGCAGTTTGACGGGCGGCGAGCGGGCGGTGGGGACTTATCGTTCCGGGCGATTTGTGTTGCAGCCTGAATTCAGTTTCTATCTTTGTGGACACGATGGCTACCCCGGCAAGCCGAATCGGAATCTCAATTTTGTCAAACTTCGAGAGGCAAAGACGCATAAAGTCCTCAAAACCTGGCAACCGCCACGTCAGGATATTGCCAGGCGATTCACTTGGAAAACGGCAGATAACGCCGGCAGCGAAGTTGTTGTTGAATTGGTGGATGGAAATAACGAAGCCGCATACGCCTGGATTGCAGCAGGACGTTTTTCAGAACCACGGCTCAACCCGTCCCGTACCATTCAGCAAACAGGACAAGCGATTGAAATTATCGATACCTTTGGGTTGCATCAGTTTCAAAAACGTCTTGTTCAATTGTTGCGAACCGGAAAAATGAATCGACACTTAACTTCATTGACTGCGACTGCAATTGTTAAGATGCAGCCTGACGCACGCCTGCTTACGTTGGCAGTTGCGCTCAATAACAACGGGCTCAATATTACACTTCGAAAGAAAATAATTGATGCGATTATCTTGCATCGTTCTGCTCAATCGAAAGAGTTGATTACT
>JAJRTM010000639.1 GCA_024278285.1 Planctomycetota bacterium | reverse complement strand
CATTGTGGTTCGGGATGCGTATTCAACTGTCGGTTCCACAAATTTGGCAAGTAAGCAATGGCCAGAAGGGGAAATTATCACCAAGCCTGTCGAGGCAACTGTTCCTGAAGTTGGCATGTTTGAATCCCTTTCACATTCATTATTTTCAGTGCTTGAAGCATCCCTTATAGGCATTATCGAGTTTCAGTATTCGGTATTGATTTGGCTTGCTGTTTCGATATTGATCCTTTTTCGCATGTTAATCACTCACTGGCGATTTACCCGGCAAGTAAAACAAACGCCGGCTTCAGAAGATGATCGATTGCTTTCGGTGTGGGATTCCTGCTGCAAGCAAGCGGGGATTCGGCGAAAGATTCCTCTGGTTTTATTTGATCATGTTTCGCAGCCTTCGATCATGGGAGCAATACGTCCCCGGTTATTGTTGCCGCCTGATGTGGCTGAATTGAAAGATGAGCAACTCAAACTGATCATGCTGCATGAACTGGCACACGTTCGTCGGCGGGATGTTGCCATCAATTGGGGATTATTTTCGCTGCGACTGCTGCACTGGTGGAATCCGGTCTATTGGCTCGCAGCTTCCCGCTACTGCAACCTTCGCGAACAGACATGCGATGCAATGGTGCTACGTTGGATGAGTAGCCCATCCAATGAAAAAGAGAAGCAGGATTATTGCAAACAGTACAGCGAACTGTTACTCACACTGGCTCAGCGACCGAATGTTGCACCCCGCTGGCAAGTGAGGCTTCCCGTTTCCATTTTGGGATTATTTTCAAAATCGTTTCGCAAAAGAAAAATTTCCAACCGCCTGCACGCCTTACGCCGCTCCACCTTCAAACGGCATCCCATCAATACGTTCATCGCGATGGCAACCATTCTGCTGATCGCAGCTTGCGGACTCACTAACGCCAAAGAACCGGCAGGGAAAAACAAGGTTCAAACTCAACAGACAGTTTCCGATAAAAACAAACCGAAGTATTTCTTTACACATAAGAAAATCAATGACTCCGAAAAACCAGTAGCTCATGTCTACTCAATTGCTGATCTTGTCATACCCACTTCGGAAGAAGACCGAGCGAAAGCAGAAGTAGCGGGAATTTATATTCCACCTGTCATCCCCGTGGATACTTTGGTGCAGGATATCGAACAGATTTTCATTTCGATGTTACCCCCTGACAGGCTGGAAGAGAAACTATTGAAGAAGTATCAGATAGAAATACCTTCCGAAGAGTTATCCAAAGAGAATGTGAACCGGGCAGCGATTCGCCTTAATCTCAAAACCCTCAGCATTGTTATTCGTGCTCCAGATTCAGTTCATGAAGAGATTAGTAAGCGGCTTCGTGCTTATCGAACCAGTGGACGATACCAGATTACGACTGCTCCCATTTTCTTTTCTGCCCAGGCAAACATAGCCGAATCTCTTGGTATTAAATGGGACGACGGGAAAACAGATGAATCGCCACCATTGGTCATTAGAGGCGAGAAGACCGAGAGTATTGGGGAACCAGATCCCACTGTATTGCCTGAATCTGTGAAAGCCTTTCCTATTCGAACGGCTTTGCTAACCAAAAAACAATGGCATCGATTCATTCTTTCTGCACAAAAGGACAAAGATGCCGATATTCTGTTTGCTCCCCAGGCAACATTGCTAAATGGCCAAAAAGTATCGCTTGCGGATAAAGGTCAACATCCGCTTATTCCCGTTCTTTCCTCGAGTGGTGCGGTTGAACTCAAACCTCGCCATGTGGGAACCGAAATCACGTTGAGAACAAGTCTCAATGAAGATCAGTCGATTCTTCTTCATGTAAAATATGTTCGCAGTCGTATTAAAGCTGTCGATACTTTTCCCATAACCATCAAAGGAAAGAAGACTTCAATACAGGTTCCTCAAATCAATACAAGAGCGATTCAGTTAGGGGTAAAACTAGAAGATTCGCAAGCACTGCTTATTGAGCATGAGCACGTTGAGGGGAGTATTAAACGACACTATCTGCTACTCACTGTTAATCAGGTCAGTGAATAAACGGGAGATCCCGCACTGTACACCTGGTCTTTTGCCGCCTCGTGAATTGACGGGAGCCTCTATTAATTCAAATAAAATATTGAACGGGGGGCTTTCTTGCCTGTCATAGCATGCTTTAACGAGATAGACATAAGTGCATTTTTCGTTGTGCGTACCATGATTGGAGAGTAAGGAAGATGAGTAGTCGAAAATGAAAAAAAGAAATTTACCAAAATTACTTATTCTCTATGTATTAAGGATGAAATCACCATTTTTACAACCCGATTGCCCACTTCATTGATAAGTAGATGTTGACATGTGCCTTCAATTTGGGATAATGACCGCATCGGTTTCTGCGATACATTAGCAGAGGCTAATCTACGAAGAAGGGCTACCCCCAATCACTGAGATGTACTTGGTGGCACTGTTATCACAAATCTCAACTTCTTTTTCTGCTTTTTTAGCAAGTTGTCGGTTAACAAACTGGTGTGGTTGGTCTCTTTTTTGGTATTAAGGTATCTGGTAGGACCAGTTGGTGGGTGTTGCGGGAAAATCCTTTTTTAGTAGTGCTCATCAGAGAGTGGGAATTTTTCGATCTGGTGACCATGGCTACGAAGTTTCTGGTATCACTTATGGTTTTGGGAGGAATAAGTCGGGCAGATTGGTCGTTTATTGTATTAAAAAAAGAAGAGGATGCTCCTCTTTAGATGTTTCCCCATGGCTCATTATTTATTGAGCAAAGAAAGAGTAAAAAGATGATTACCCCTATTTCTGAGTCTGAAAAGACTGAAGTTTCACCGGTTGTTCGCGACAGGACACCAATGCAGACGGATATTGATGAACAGCTTGAGAAAGATTTGGTTCAAACTTTTAAGCTACTTGCTGATGAAACACGTTTGAGAATTTTGATGTATCTGAACAAGGCAGGAGAACTTCATGTGACCGCGCTATGTGATCGCCTGAAGCAGTCTCAACCTGCAGTCAGTCATCATCTGGCGTTGATGCGTGTAGCTGGCTTGATTGAAGCTCGCCGGGATGGCAAGCACAATTTCTACTCCATTCGCAAAATGCACGCTTATCGTTTGATGTCTGAGTTTTTCACTGCGATGAAACCAGATGGAAGCAGTTCCATGCGATTTGAAGATTTCACGTTGACACGAGACGTGTAAAAAATTGAATCAATCAAATTAATTGAACAGTTTTGTTCGACCATGCCGGTTAAGGTGTGGTCGAACTTTTTTTTTGGACTGTAGTCTGGTAAAAATCATACCGTTTACTCACCGCGTCGATTCTTTGGGAATTTGAAACAGAAATAGACAACTCAATTATGTCAAAATGTGTGAAACTTGCTCTGGCGGACGGCTCGATTTTTACCGGAACTGCTTTCGGGGCTGAAGGGGAATCGTTTGGGGAAGTCGTTTTCAATACCAGCATGACCGGGTATCAGGAGATCATTACGGATCCCTCTTATTGTGGACAGATTGTGGT
>JAJRTM010000638.1 GCA_024278285.1 Planctomycetota bacterium | reverse complement strand
TTTCCGAAGTCGCGTTATTCGCTTTAAGTTAGCTTTGAACATGGTTTAATGTAACGAAACGTCTGAAAAGGCCTGTTTCAAAATAGTGAAAACATACTGAACACGACATTTTGTTTAATAAATCAACAAGCCCGTTAACCCCCTGGTAACTCTGCTGTTACAGTTCGGCAACCAATTGGCACTTGAAGGTTACCAGGGTCATCACTGACCCGGCTCGCCTGAAATTTGTTTTCTTCCGGTTTATCCGGATTAGGAATAAACTTTTGAGATCGGAATATTACTATGAAAAATAATGATCAAGACAACTTTTTTCGATTACTTTCTCGTTCTATTATGATTCTTATTTTTTCAGGAGCGGTCGCTTTCACAACAGCAGCCCGGGCAGAGTTTCAAGCCGGGGCGGCTGTGGTGGATGTCACGCCTGAAAAACTGCCTGTCTTTGTCAATGGCGGGATGCGAAGTCGCAGCTTGAGCGAAATCAATACGCGAGTCAATGCCCGGGCGATTGCTCTTTCCGATGGCAATACCCGCATCGCGATTGTGGTTGTCGATAGCTGCATGATGCCCAGGCCGCTGCTCGATGAAGTGAAGGAAAACGCTTCAAAGAAAACGGGGATTCCGACCAATCACATTCTGATTTCTGCAACGCACACGCACTCGGCTCCGGCTAGTATGAGTTGCCTGGGAACAGATGCAGACCCCAATTATGTCCCGTTTCTCAAAAAGAAAATTGTGGAAGCGATTGAGTTATCTTTCACGAAACTGCAACCCGCAAAAATTGGTTTCGCAAAAGCAGACGCAGCCGAATTCACGGCGTTACGTCGATGGATCAGACGTCCCGGTAAAATCATTAACGATCCGTTTGGCAACCCGACCGGGCGAGCCAACATGCACTCGGGGAGTGTCTGGGATAATGTCACCGGCGAATCCGGTCCCGAAGATCCCGACCTTTCCCTCATTTCAATTCAATCGATAAGCGGCAAACCAATTGCAGTATTGGCGAATTTTTCGATGCACTATTTCGGGGATCGTGATATCAGTGCAGATTACTTTGGTCTTTTCAGTGAAGGACTCAAAGATAAAATCGCCAAGGACGCGGACTTTGTCGGAATCATGTCACACGGGTGCAGTGGTGATATCTGGCGGCGTGATTATACGAAACCGGATCAATGGAACGCCAAGCAAACCATTCACGAATTTGCAAATGGGCTGCTCGGCATTGCGTTACAAACTTATGAAAAAATCGAGTATCGACAAGATGTTGATTTAGCAATGAGCGAACGCCGGATGACGCTCAAATACCGCGTCCCTGATGCACAACGGCTGCAATGGGCGAAGAAAATTATGGAAAAAGTCGTTGACCGGCTGCCCACAACAACCGAAGAAGTTTATGCCCGCGAGCAGATTATTCTGCATGAGCGTCAACAGACAGAAATTGTAATGCAGGGAATTCGCATCGGCAACATTGGGATTGCGACAACACCAAATGAAACTTACGCGATCACCGGATTGAAAATTAAAGCAGCCAGTCCGCTTGAGCATAATATTGTCATCGAACTGGCAAACGGCGGCGATGGTTATATCCCGCCTCCCGAACAACATCTGTTCGGCGGTTACAATACCTGGGCAGCTCGATCAGCAGGTTTGGAAGTGACCGCAGAGCCAAAAATTGCAGAGGCTTGTATTGAACTGCTCGAAAAAGTCGCGGGGAAACCTCGCAAAGATATCACCTTGAGCCAGGGACCGGCTGCAACCGCGATTGCGAAATCAAAACCAGATGCCTGGTGGCGACTCGATGAGTTTTCCGGGCAGCGGGCAGTCGATTCAAGTGGCAATCATCGAGATGCCGTTTATGAAAGCAGAGTCACCTATTATCTGGAAGGACCACGTTCAGAATATTTCTGTAAGGATGACCAAAAAAATCGAGCCGTCATGTTTGTGGGAGAACGCTTACGAGCAAGGGTTGCTGATCTGGGAGATCAATATTCTGTTTCGTTATGGTTGTGGAACGGAATGCCAAGCGATGGACGGGATGTTTCCGGCTGGTTCCTGTCTCGTGGCACCAACTACGGTTTAGGCCCGTACTCCGATCATCTGGGAATCGGCGGAACAAGTGGTAACACAGGTAAACTAATCTTCCTACACGGCGATGATTTGAAAACCGTCGCTGCGGGTAAAACAGAAATTCCCCGTTGGAAATGGCAACATGTTGTCTTTGTGCGAGACGGTGAGGCGGTCCGTGTTTATCTCAATGGAAAACTGGAAATCGAAACAACCTCAACCGCAAACTTTCCCACTAATTTCGACCGCCTGTTCCTGGGAGGCCGCAGCGATAACAGCAACAACTGGGAAGGCCGCCTGGACGAAATCGCTGTCTATCGCAGAGCATTGACGAAAGATGAAATTGAGAGACTGGAGATCGAATAATCTTCTGACAAACACTTCTGACAAACACTTCTGACAAACACTTCTGACAAACACTTCTGACAAACACTTCTGACAAACACTTCTGACAAACACTTCTGACAAACAAACAGTTCTGGTAACTATTCAGCAATGTTTGGTTATTGCAGAAATTGAAGGTTGTCTGTAGGGTCCGCTATGCGGACCACCGCATGAAATAGGAGGCTCTACTTCCCATCGTGGTCCGCATAGCGGACCCTACGGCAAGGCTGAATTGAAGTTCCCAAAGTTTATGTATGGTTCAAACCTCATTAACGATAATAGCACGATAGTGGCATAAAATGACGAAGCACGAAAAAATTAACTACATCGAGTTTCCAGCCAGAAATATCGATAAAGCGAAACGTTTCTTCTCGGAAGTATTCGGCTGGTCCTTCACCGATTACGGTCCTGAATATACCTGTTTTGCTGATGCCGGAATTAACGGAGGGTTTTTCAAATCTGATTTGAGCAGTTCGACAGAGAATGGAGCTGCGTTGATCGTTCTCTACAGCGAAAATCTGGAGCAGACGCAAACTAAAATAGAAAAAGCAGGTGGTACGATTTTGAAGCCGACTTTTTCTTTTCCGGGAGGCAGCCGTTTTCATTTCAGCGATACCAACGGGAATGAATATGCTGTCTGGTCAGATGCTTGAGATTGGCTTGATTTGGGTATCTTATTTACATTTCCTCCTGTCGAAAATCCTGTTCAATCATTTGAAAAACAGTCTGTTTTACAGATTGACGCATTGGCATTGGCTGATCTCTTGTGTATAATGCAATCGTTGGCGGCATGAATTTTACGTGATGCCTCAAGTTGATTCCCACCTGTTAAATAATTTCCTACCTGCGAGAGTTTTTCATGATGAACGCAAGAACTTTCCTTTCTGTTTTCTATGGCACGCTACTTTGCTTAGCCTGTAATTGCTTGAGTATTAATAGTGCCTATGCGGAAAAACCTCTCGATTTCACGCGAGATATCCGCCCGATCCTTTCCAACAAATGTTTTCATTGCCATGGGCCAGATGGAAATAAACGAGAAGGTGGATTGCGATTCGATACCAAAGCGGGTCCGTTTGCAGAAAGCGATTCTGGTGAACCCGCCATCGTTCCCGGCAAGCCCGAACAAAGCGAACTATATCGCAGGCTAACGACAAAAGACGATTCAGAAATCATGCCTCCTGCTGATACCGGCTCTCAATTAAAACCGGAGGAAATCGAAATAATCGGAAAGTGGCTTCAACAGGGCGGGCATATTGAAGGACATTGGTCGTATCAAAAACTGGTCCGTCCGAAACTGCCTGAAGTGCAAAATATAAAATGGGTACGTAACGATATTGACCGTTTCATTTTGGCAAGGCTCGAAGCGGAAGGACTGGCTCCCGAAGCAGAAGCGTCTCGCGAAACGTTAATTCGACGCCTCAGCCTGGACCTCACTGGCTTACCTCCGACGCCGCAGGAAGTGACTGCATACTTAAATGATAAAACTCCGCAGGCGTACGAGCGAGTGGTTGATCGCTTACTCGCTTCCCCAACTTATGGCGAACATTGGGCCAGATCGTGGCTCGATCTTTCTCGCTATGCGGACTCAGCCGGTTACGCCGACGATCCGCCACGCACGATCTGGGCTTTTCGAGATTATGTAATTAAATCGTTGAATGAAAACAAACCGTTTGATCAATTCACCATCGAACAACTGGCTGGCGATTTACTCGAAAACCCGAGCGACGACCAACTGATCGCAACCGCGTTTCATCGTAACACCCTCACCAATAATGAAGGGGGAACAAACGACGAAGAGTTCCGCAACGCGGCCATTATCGATCGCGTGAATACCACATTCGCTGTCTGGATGGGAACAACAATGACGTGTGCGAATTGTCATACTCATAAATTCGACCCGATTTCACAAAAAGAATTCTTCCAGATTTTTGCCATTCTCAATAATACAGAAGATGCCGACAGACGCGATGAAAGCCCGTTCCTGCAATACTTTACGAAGGAACAAAAACAGCAGAAAAAAGATTGGCAGCAGCAACTCCTAAAACTCAATACAAAACTGAAAACCCCAACGCCGCAGTTGCTTGCTTCGCAAAAGAAATGGGAAGCAAGAATCAATACCCCATTGAAGTGGACAGGCACGACACCTCAACAGGCGACATCTTCGCAAAAATCGAATCTTCAAATTCGTGATGCGAAATCTGTTTTCGTTAAACAGACGAGCGAAAAAGAGAACTACGAAATCCGTCTTTTGCCCGCTTCTTCAGAAAAGAAATCCACCGCGAAGAAATCAACTGCGAAGAAATCAACGACCAAATGGACGGCTATTCAATTAGAAACCTTGCCCGATGAAACACTGCCCGGCAAAGGAGCAGGGCTTGGGGGAGGCAACTTTATTGTGACTCGAGTTTCTGC
>JAJRTM010000637.1 GCA_024278285.1 Planctomycetota bacterium | reverse complement strand
GCCCGGACGTATCGACACTAATTATGCGGAATATGTGATTCAGCAAGCTGATGAGGCGATGTACGATTCAAAGAAAAATGGTCGTAATCAGGTTCATGTTCGCTCACTGTTTGCTGACGAAGACCGCCAACTTATTAAATCAATTAACCAGAGTAAACTTAGCCGCTGGCTTGTCAATAAAGAAGTGATGGATATTCCAACGCTCTCTCGTGCACTACTTCAAGTTGCAGCAGATAAAAGGCCAGTCGGCGAAACTGCTGTCGAATTAGGGCTGATGTTGCCCGAAAATATCGACGCGATTCTGGAACATCAAAAAGAATCAAAGGGACGTTTCGGCAAAACAGCCATCGAGTTGGGCTATCTGAAACCAGAACAGCTTGTTCAAATGATCGCCTGGCAAATTGAACCACCCGAAAGATTGATTGCAGCAATTTCTAAATGTGGCTATTTCTCTGTAGAGCGTGGAAGGCTTCTTCTGGAAGAATACCTGGAGTCGACTTCTATTAAAACAACATGCAAAATTGTCTAAAAACTCTCTAGAGGCTTCCTGGACAATTTATAGCCGACAAATCTGAGGAATTTCCCCTAAGCATGGCTGGGCAAGGCTTGACTCAATCAGCAGATTCCCGATGATGCTCTGCTTAACTCGGCTTTTGCTGATTTGCGACAAAATTGATTATGGTCTCCGCATAATTATCTGCGATGTAAGTAGTTACCGCTACGTATCGGTAATCGAGATTAGATGGAGAGAACAGCAAGCAAGGAAAAGGCAGACTGATGGAGCAAGCTCTTAATTCAATTGACGCACAACATAAATTAAGACGCCAGGGAATGCTGGGATGTGGCCTGATTGTAGCCGCGATTGGCATCTGGCTTGTTTATCACGCATTTTCCGCTCCCGTTACCAACGCTCATGCTGCGGTTGCAACTGAAACAGAGGGCGAACATGCAGCTTCAGGCCATGCTGCACCCGCCGATTCTCATGAAAAACATGCTGAAGGCGACGAGCATGCTCATCACGCATCTGCTGCAGAAGTTCCTGCCTTTTACAGTGTTCTTCCGTTTGTTGCGCTGCTGTTATGTATCGCGGTGCTGCCTCTTTCTGCCAAGACAGAACATTGGTGGGAGAACAATGTCAACCGACTAAAGGTTGCAGCCGGGTTGGGAATTATCACCTTATTCTACTACGCATTCTTGTTTGGCCACGGCGTTCAAAATCATCTCACGCACGGCATGAGCGAACCTGGGCTTTCGGCAGCAGGGGTTGTTTTTGTCAACGCGATGCTTGTTGAATACATTCCGTTCATCACTTTACTGTTCAGTCTGTATGTAATCTCTGGCGGTATCGTGATTGAAAGCCGCCTGATGGGAAAACCATCCGTCAATGCAGGCATTATCGCGATGGGAGCTTTGCTGGCCAGTTTTGTCGGCACGACCGGGGCTGCCATGTTGTTGATTCGTCCGCTATTGGTTGCCAACGTAAAACGTTCACATGTGGCTCATACGATTATCTTTTTCATCTTCGCTGTTTGCAACACGGGCGGTTGCCTGCTTCCGATTGGTGATCCACCATTGTTTCTTGGTTATTTGCGTGGGGTTCCGTTTTTGTGGACACTTAAACTCTGGCCAATGTGGCTGTTCGCAAACATTTTAATTGTTGCGATTTACTTTGTGTGGGACACCATCATTTCCAAAAAAGAACAGGCAGATGCGTTTGTTTCAGATGGTCAGGATGAATCCTCATTTCGCATGTTGGGCAAACTGAACTTGCTTTGGCTTGTCGGAATTATTCTATGCGTGGCTACACTCGACCCGAACAAACCGTTCCCTGGAACAGAGTGGAAAGCTCCTCTTTATTTCCGTGAATTTTTAATGTTCGGCCTGACGATCTGTTCGCTTTATTTTACGACCAGTCAAATTCGATTGAAAAACGCATTCAATTACGATGCCATATTGGAAGTCGCTGCACTGTTTTGTGGAATCTTTATCTGCATGCAAACTCCCGTTCAAATTCTGAATGTGTATGGCAGCCAGTTGGGACTGGATAGCCCCACGAAATTCTTCTGGTGTACCGGGTTCCTTTCCAGTTTTCTCGATAACGCACCCACGTACGTGGTCTTCTTTGAAACCGCAAAAACTCTTGATCCAGTTGGCGTAAGTGTTGCAGGTGTTTCGGAAGCATTCCTGGTCGCGATCAGCCTTGGTGCCGTCTTCATGGGAGCGATGACCTACATCGGCAACGGCCCCAATTTTATGGTCAAAGCGATTGCAGAAAAGAACAACATCAGAATGCCCAGCTTCTTCGGCTACATGCTTTACAGCTTCACCGTGCTGGTTCCGGTGTTCCTGATTACCACACTAATCTTCCTGTAAGACGTTGCACAGGAATCTTCTGGTTTGCCGTGAACTGTGGTTCAACGACAAATGTTGTGCGCGGGGGTTGGTGAAAATGTGGGCATGTTGTTCTGATAGGGAATATAATTACCCATTCTCTATCAGGAAAACACGACATGCCCACTTGTTTATTGTATCAAGCAATTGGCCT
>JAJRTM010000636.1 GCA_024278285.1 Planctomycetota bacterium | reverse complement strand
CCCGACCACTTTAGTGGTTGGGTGCCTTCAGGCACAAGATGATTGCGCCATGTGCATTCGATTTCATTTGTACTTCCAATCACGATGGAACTCACATGGCGCGTACATCTTGTTGCTACGCAACCCAACCGCTAAAAGCGGGCGGGGTACCCGGTACGCACAGCGTACCCTACCCGGCTTTTAAGTTTGTGGGTGACAATCTCTGGAACCACCCTGGCTGCTTTACTGATCCCTTTACCTGCTCCCGCGATCCCCTTGTCCATTCCGATCTCAAGCAAGACCGATGCCACTTGCTCAGCTAATTTCTTGGCTCCGACATCCAGCATTTCAACAGCAACGTAGGGTGTGCTGTGCACACCAATTGTGGACTCACGTCAGAGAAGATAATTGCCATTGTAGTAGATGTTTCCCTACAAGCGTGGTACGCACAGCGTACCCTACCCGGCTCCGACGAAGGCAAATCCTCCAAGGACGATCGAAGGGAACAAATCCCCAACGTTCACTAACCCGTACCAGCGCCCACAAACTTTGGGGAACTTCAATATTCCCATAAGGCGTGAGCACAATTGGTGTGCACAGCACACCCTACGTCGCTGATCCGACAACGATTGAGAAGCCGAAGCAACCGCCCGATCATTCCGTAATGTTTCACGATACGTTTCGAGAGCAATATTGTAATCTAATTCAACCGCAATTGGACATAGCCATTATAGCATTCACAACTCTTTAATTGTGGTACGCACAGCGTACCCTACGTCGCTACAAATTGTGTCAATTGAAGGTTCCTATTCGAGAACCGATTCCAATTTCTATCGTAAAAACACTGGCATAGCCAGTGGCACCCAAATTTAACAACAATCAAGTCATTTCGTCAGTGGCACCCGGCGAATGGCGGCTGCTCTTCATTATGAAGCAGAGTCAACTTTAACGTTTCCTTCTGTTGTAACACGAAAAAACTGCCTCCGCGACCACACTGCTGGACAAGCCAGCAGTGGCACCCGGCGCGTACGTCTTGTTGCTATGTAACCCAACCGCTAAAAGCGGGAGGGCTACCCGGTCCCCGTTACCCGTTTTGCAAGCATTCACGACGTTTAAACACAATTATTGTTGATGCATTGGGTCGTTCGAGAATGATTGGTTCTTGCGAAATAATAGTTTGCATTTCGTAATCAATTGGCCCAGGATAAAGAGCCTCAAATTCAGTCTTTAAATCCTCTATCTCCTCGGTGTCTTCGTCGCAATAGGTTGAAAGAATTATTTGTACATCAATTCTCTCTGCATGTCGACTAATCGATACCATGCGGAAATTATCGGATATTACGCCAATTAAAGCTCGTATTATACACAGTGCATCTATTTGTAATTTTCTGTAATTATCTCGCTCTTGCATACTACTCTCTCCAATTCGGATTTGTTGGTACAACGCTTGGAGATGTTGTACCTTTGATGATAAATATATTTGTAGACTGCTCGGGGAAGCCAGCTCCCTCGTTGACATTCGTTCCAGTAACGTCATCATATCGCACCACTGGAAAACCTTGCTTGGTCTTTCCGATAATTGTTGCGGCGCCAGAGTGGAAGGCATCAAGGACTGCCTGTGCGTCGAATGCATTGTCAAAATAACCACCACCACTATACTCTGGTCGTCCTTTGACATGCCGCAATTGCTTTTGGCTTATTTTAGTTTTGATATTGGGGAAATCTGTAACTTTAAATATGGGAAAGCGATTTGTCCTTTCTATCCGAAACCCATATGCAAAATCAAATCCTCGTTTGGCATCCAATGCTCGATTGCGACCCCGTATTTTGGCTTCAACCTTGGCGGCGCCACGATTGAATCTCACTGCCCCTCTGGCTGCAACTGGAGAGAGCATAAGTAAGACATTCTCAGCATTACCACCGGGACCAAACTGCTTGTTATTCCATTGATCCCATTGCGCACTGCTAATTTCTTCCGGTGTGGCACCAGCTAATTCCATTATTTCTACAGGTGTCATATATGCTAATGGATTCAACAAAGTCCATTTGGGTTCATTTAGCCTATTTTGCGCGGGTGGCCCGACCACTTTTAGTGGTTGGGTGCCGTGAGGCACAAGATGAACGTGCCATGTGCATTCGATTTCATTTGAACTTCCAATAATGATGGAACCCATATGGCGCGTCCATCTTGTCGTTGCACGACCCAACCGCTAAAAGTGGACGGGCTACCCGGTTGTTTTCAGTTTGCAGTAACTTATTTTCTTCCCGCAACTGAGTTAGTTGAGCATCATAAAAATCAATCACCGTTTTAAGAACACCACGCAACTCTACCGGCAAGGCTTGCATCTGTGAATCAGAAAGTGGAAACTGTGTTCGGCTCATTTACAAATGATCGCAAATTTCCCAAAATCCGAAAAGACCAATTCATAGCCCGTGAACGATTACATCGACAAGGATTACAATGATGTTCGGTCGCTGGACTTTTTCGCAATTGGCAACCGACGGGACAGCAAATAATACGACTCCCAAAAGCACGATCAATTTTTTCATTGCCTTTTACTCTTTCGCCATCGTTTATCAAGATATTCAGGAATCGACAATGTATCGAAGCGTTCTTAATTGAACAACTTGTTTTGTGAATTTAATGTAACTGACGTATTTCATAAGACATTTCTCCCAGCATCAGGAAATGACTTCAAGAGTAGATTAGTACTTGTTTCGCCTTCCGGGACAGGGCTTTAATCGCGAACTCTCGTTTTAATGCAGAGCTTTGATTCGGTTGTTCTTCTTGATATTCGAGCGTAACGGGCAATCGACTGCGTGTGTAGCGTGAAGCCGTCCCCGCGTTGTGCTGTTTAACTCGCCGTTCGAGATCCTTGGTGATTCCCGTATAGAATGAATCATCAGCACATTGTACAATGTAGACAAACCACTGTTCGACCGGTTGCTTCATCACCATCTCGACTTCATTCTTGGCTTTGACCACAGTTGTGGAAACTCGGGTGAGTTGCGATGCAGGGTCTGTTATACAGGCCGTTTAGGTGGATATGGATTCCACAAAAAGCTTCCAATCATTAGCATCTCACAAAGTTGGTGGCAGAAGAAATAGGCAACACGAATACACAATCATGTGTCTACACAGCAGGCTCTACTATTGCAACTATCGATAAATGTTAGTCATTGGGGTAGAGGGATTTGAGTTTGATTATTGCATCTTGGGTCGTGAATCGCCAGCTGGCTCCTAGGTTTTGTGTGTTCCATGGTTCAATCTCTGTGGTTCAATCTACTTTGTCCTGTTTCGTTCCGGCTACCCCGGAGTAAACCTCAGGAAGTGGTCCCCCCTAACTATTTTAAATCGGCAGTCATTTAACGATAGATGCAAGACTACCCGGCTGTGCTTTTGATGATCAGGCCAGAATCTCTTTTACAACTCTGCCGTAAACGTCTGTCAGGCGGAAGTCTCTCCCTGCATGCCGGTGTGTGAGCCGTTTATGATCGAGCCCGAGCAGATGCAAGATCGTTGCATGGAGATCGTGTAAGTGGACTTTGCCAGCAACGGGTAAGAATCCGAAGTCATCTGTTTCGCCGTAGGTAATTCCCGGTTTCACCCCAGCTCCAGCAAGAATTGTGCAAAAGCTTTCCTGTTGATGTTCGCGACCGTGTGTCGCAATCGGTGAAGTTCCTGACAAATCCTGACTCCAGGGACTGCGGCCAAATTCTCCGGTCCAAATGACCAATGTGTCATCGAGCATGCCTCGCCTTTTAAGATCTGTAATCAATGCAGCGACCGGTTGGTCGGAACCTTTGCATGAATGTGGTAGTGCTGAGCGTATGTTGCCGTGATGATCCCAGCCATCGATGGTTACCTGGATGAAACGGACACCAGCTTCACTGAGACGCCGGGCTAACAAGCAGGCCTTCCCATTGCGATCAGTTGGGCCACTTCCTATTCCGTAAAGATTAAGGGTTTCTTTGGATTCAGCGGAAATATCGACCAGTTCTGGAGTGGCGACTTGCATTCGGTAGGCTAGTTCAAACGAGCTGATAATTCCTTCCATTTGTGTATCTCTCTGGTAACGTTCCAGCAAGCGGAGATTCATTCCCTGGAGTAATTTGAGACGGGAACGCTGTTTTGTGTCGTCGGATTCGTTATCTGTGAGGTATTTAATAGCTGGTGTATTGTTGTCTTTCGGGACCGTAAGCGGTGTCCCCTGGAAAGAGGCTGGCAGAAATCCAGAGCCGTAAGTTCGAACATCGGCTTGGGGATGAATTGTGAGAAATCCGGGAAGGTTGTTGTTTTCAGAGCCGAGGCCGTATCCGATCCATGAACCGAGCGAAGGACGAGCTTCAGTGATGACTCCGGTATGCATTTGAAGAGTTGCTGTCGGGTGCGATTTGCTGTCGGCTTGCATGGCTCGCAACATGCAAAGGTCGTCTGCAACGCTAGCCAGATTGGGCATTAGATCGGATATCATCATGCCGCAATTTCCACGAGGACGTACCGGTACACCAGGAGCAAGTGCTAGAAATTTCTCGACCCCGGTACGTAGCTGGTGATCTTTAATCGGTGGAGTGACCTTTTGACCGTGCATCTTTTTGATGTAATCTTTAGGATCAAACAGGTCGGGTTGAGACGGCCCCCCCCCCCATGAACAGAAAAATGACTCGCTTGGCTTTGGGGGGAAAATGAGGAGCATTAATTCCAGAAGGGTTCGAAGCTGCATGGGCCAAGCTATTTAAAGCCAAGCCGCCGAATCCACAAGCTGCCGTTTGGAGAAGATTTCTGCGTGTGATCATTCGTTAAAGTCTCATTAAGAATTCGTTGGATGCAAGTAACACGTGACACAAGTCGGTCCAGGCTGATTGGGTATCAGTCTGAGAGTTCAGAAAGTTAAGTGTCTCAGCTTTTTCTTCTTTACTTATCGGGCGAGAATAGGTCAGTAACCACAGTTTCTCAATTCGTTTGCTTGGTTCTATCGGCTTGCCGTCTAGCGTAGCTGTTCTTGCAGCCAGTTCAGCAGCTCGCTTTTTGATTTCGCTACTGTTCATCAGGAATAAAGCTTGGGTCGGCACGGTTGTGATCGGACGTTGCCCGGCAATCTCTGCTGGCTGGGTGAAATCAAATAGATTTCGTAATTCAGCTGGAGCAGGTTGAGCGCCGGATCGCAAAATGGGTAAATATATTGTTCGTTGAGATTTTTGACCTGGATGGTATTTATTGAGATGGAATGATGGAGGGTTGACATTGTTTGGGCCAAGGCCGGATACGTTTTCGGGATATTCCAGTGCCAATGCCGGTCCTCCGCTTGAAGGTTGCAAGGTGCCTGCGACCAACAGAAGCGAATCACGAAGCGATTCTGCATCGAGTCGTTGCGGAGCGATTCGCCAAAGCAGTCTGTTTTCAGGATCTTTAGCAACTGCTTGTGGGTTGTATGTTCCGCCCATGCGATAGGCCCGGCTCAATACTAAAGAACGAATCAGTTTTCTTTGTGACCATCCATTCTGAACAAACCGGTGGGCAAGGAAATCGAGTAAATCCGGATGAGAGGGAGATTCTCCGCGAAGGCCAAAATAATCACTTGAGCGAACCAGTCCTTCACCGAAAAGTTTTTGCCAAATTCGGTTCACGGTCACACGAGCAGTCAGCGGGTTTTGAGGGCTGGCGATCCAATTTGCCAATTCCAGACGACCGCTTTGGTTGGCAGGGATCTTATTCGGTGGCGAATAAGAAATGACTTTCAGGAAACCACGAGGGACAACTTCTCCTAATGCATGTGGATTCCCTCGGATTGTAATTCTCATGTCGCTAGGTTTTTCGACATCACCCACGGCATAAGCTCGCGGAGCAGTCGGAACAAAAAACTCGGCATGCTGAATGTTTCGATTCAAATTGGGGATTTGAGCTTCCAGTTTCTTGCGTTCGTCACTCTCTTTTTCCAGTGCATCTGCTTTTTTGCGGATTGCAGCCCGCGTTTGTATCCAGGTGGTTAGTTGTTTGTTGTGCTTTTGGGTTTTGAGATCACGTTCAGTTTGCTGTGCTGTTGTTTCTGGTAACTGAGCAGATCTGATTCCGCTCCAGACACCGTATTTTACTTTATGAGTCGAGTCGGTGCTCATGAATATTCCAGCTAACGCATAGTACTCATTTTGGGAAATGGGGTCGAATTTATGATCGTGGCAGCGAGCACAGCCCAATGTCATTCCAAGAAATGCGGTGCCCACTTTAATGAGCTGTTGATCGACCACGTCGACCACCAGCTTCATTTTATCAGATTCGCCGACTTCAATATTATCGAGTAGCAGAAACCCCGTTGCTGTGATAGCCGCAGCTCTTTCTTCCACTGTTCCTGGAAGCAAATCGCCAGCAATTTGTTCTCGGATGAATTGGTTGAATGGTTTGTCTGAGTTGAATGCATCGATCAAATAATCGCGGTATCGCCATCCGTACTCAGCATACACCTTATTGGCTGTCCCGATCTGGTCAGCGTATCCGGTTAAATCGAGCCAATGCCGCGCCCAGCGTTCGCCATAGGCTCGTGAGTCAAGCAGGCGGTCTGCAACGCGAGCGTAGGCATCATCAGATGAGTCAGCAATAAAGGCTTCAATTTCTTGTGGAGTGGGAGGCAGTCCGGTCAAATCCAATGAGATTCGTCGTAGCCATGTATAACGATTTGTGTCGTCTGCTGGATGAAGCTGGTCCAGTTCTAGCTTGGCCAGCAAGAATGAATCGATCTCATCAAGTGGCCAGTTCGTCTCTGTGACATCAGGAACTTTGGGGACACGAACAGGTTGAAAAGCCCAGTGCTTGCGTCCCGCTTCGATGTCAATTCCTTTTTTTGAGATCACAGGATCTGTGCGACGCGGATCAGGGGCACCCATTGCAACCCATTTTTCTAAAAGAATGATTTCAGATTCAGGGAGCTTACCATCTGGAGGCATCTGCAGATCCACATTGCCGTATCGGATCGTTTCAATGATCAGGCTCTGTTTAGTTTCTCCAGGAACAATAGCAGGTCCAGAATCTCCGCCGAGTTCCCATCCACTACGTGAATCGAGAGCTAATCCTCCATTGATTTCACCGCTTTCGTGGCTGTGGCATTCGAAGCACCGCTTTTTCAGAATCGGAAAAACTTGTTTCTTGAAAAACAGAGTTCCCGCAGTTGGATTTGGCTGTGCCGTATCTTCTGAAATCAGATTGGCACAGTGCACGCTTAGCATTGCGAACAGGACCACAAACAGTATCAACAGGCGAAGAATCATAAATTTGAATTTCACAAACTGGGTTTATCCAGAGGGAACATCAATATGTTTTGACATGATTTACCGAGTTATTGTCAAATATTGTGTTTTGGAAATTTGATGAAAGGTGGCGTATCCTGCTGAATCTTATCAACCTTCAGCAAGCCCGGATGGGCCAAGGAGTACGCCATGAGTCAGAATACGATAGCCGCAGACAAGACGCAAGGTTGCGAACAGAGCAATTCTCCGTT
>JAJRTM010000055.1 GCA_024278285.1 Planctomycetota bacterium | reverse complement strand
CAAGCTTGTCAACTGGTGTCAGCGTCACAATATTCAAACTGTTTTGTGGGACTTTGCAGCGGCTGATATTTCGCCTCGGGCAACTGCGCGATCTGTCGAAAAAAGTATTCTGCAGAAAATTCGCCCTGGCTCGATCCTCTCTCTACACGATAACTCGCGGGCGGCTCGCGTCACCCCTGCTGCGTTACAAGAGGCGCTGCCTCGGCTCATCGATGAAAACTGGCAATTCGCCAAGCTTGGCTCTTATGCTGCGTGAATGCGTTGCAAGTAGATGAATCATCAATAATCAAGCCCTGCTTATCGGCTTGTCATATCGGATTTAAGCACTGAAATACTGCGAAAAACTGATATTCATTGTCATTCGAACGATCAAATGGAGTGCTTTTGACCTTTCGATTATGTTACGCTAGAATCAACGCGGGCGATATCCTGCGACCGAATGAGCCATTCATTTGTGGAGTTGGAAACGCTTCTGGATAAAAGCTTGTTTATCCAATCAACAATAAAAAATGCCGCCGTAGCTCAGTTGGTAGAGCAACGCATTCGTAATGCGTGGGTCGGGAGTTCAAATCTTCTCGGCGGCTTTTTTTCTCTGTTTATTAACTGAAATTATTGCGAATGTATCTCATTATCGCGTGCAGCAAACGAGAACAAAGTAACAGCCGTCTGCTTGCAGAAGCTGCTCAACGGGCGGTTAAATCACTTGGGCATGAAGTGGAATTGATCCACCTGAAAGAATATCCTCTTCCATTTTGCGATGGGGAATCGGCTTACTCCGATCCGAATGTGGCGATTCTTGCAGAGAAAATTGTTCAAGCCGAGGGAGTGCTTCTCGCTTGCCCTATTTATAATTACAGCATCAATGCGATGTTGAAAAATATGATTGAACTGACGGGCCAAAACTGGCAGGAAAAAGTGGTCGGTTTTCTCTGTGCAGCCGGCGGAACAAGCAGCTATATGTCGATTATGGGAATCGCCAGCATTATGATGCTCGATTTTCGCTGTTTGATTCTCCCCAAATTCGTTTACGCAACGGAAGAGATATTCGAGGGGAATCGTATTAACGATGAGGATGTAGAACAACGGATTGTCGAACTGAGCCGTTCCCTTATTCGCATCGGCACCGCGATGCGGAATAATCCATAATAATGAAATCCGATTTTCTAGATATCAAGTAACTAATTCAATAGCAAAAAATCAACGCGTCAGAAAGTATTACAATGTCTGCCCAACCGAAAGTTATTTTGAGTGCCTTTGCTGATGAAGCGGCGAATAAAAAAACAGCCGTGGAACAGATGGCGGTTCTGGCTGCACTCGGTTTGAAATATTACAGCCCCCGCTTTGTCGATGTGACTGGCTCGGGCGAAGTGAAGCATGTTGTTGATTTAAGCGACGACGAATACAAACAGCTTTGTGAATTGCACGAAGAATACGGCATGCAGGTTGCAAGCATCGGTTCCCGGTTGGGGAAAATCAAACTGCTCGATGTCGAAGATGGTTCGCACAATAAATATGTTGATCCTGAAGAATACCTTGCAGGTGAAGTGCAAAGTACAATCAATGCGGCACAAAAACTGGACGCGAAATTAATTCGTGGATTTTCATTCTATCACCCACAGACGGAAAAGCCGCAGGGGTATGTGGACCAGGCAGTCGAACGGCTCAAGCCGATTGTGGCTGCCTTCCAGGAGGCAGGCATTATTTATGCGTTGGAAGTGGAAGCGAATTTAATCGGACAAAACGGACACCTGCTGGCAGAGTTGGCTCAAAAGGTGAACAGCCCGAATATGGTTTTGATTTTTGATGGGGGCAATCTTTCCTGCCAGAATTTATCACCTGTTGAATGCTTTGCAGAATACGAAGCGATGCGAGATCACATCGGCTGGATTCACATTAAAGATTACCAGATGGATCCGACGATGGAGTGGACCGGGGTTGTTGATGAAGAACGGCTCAAAAACTTTGTCCCGGCTAATATTGGCGATTCCGGTCACGAAGCGATCTTCCGAGATCTGGCAAAACACTTGCCTGAGTTAACCAAGCGGCTACAAAAAATGGGCGTGCCGGGCTTCTTTACTGAATTGGAACCGCATCTTAAAGGTGGCGGACAATTCGGCGGGTTCAGCGGACCAGATGGCATGGGCGTAGCCGTTCGTGCCCTTTGTGAATTACTCGATTACACACATATCGATTACGATTTACGAAACATGAGCGACATCACCAAAGCCCGTGGCTTCTAATTTACCAGGCGAGCCGGGCCAGTGATGGTAAATAACCTGGAGAATGGGGAAGTTAGGATTTTTCGTGTTGAGAAACTGTTGCGAGAAATAACGGTTTCGTGTGCCACGGCTCTGTGAGCCGTGTTGCGTTGGAGTGAGAATATATTTTAAAACCCAGCTTGATTTTCAGTTTGCACGGCTCACAGAGCCGTGGCACACACCGTGAAATTAAGAGCCAAGGCGCAACAGTGCAACTGGCAACAACTTAAGAAATTTACCAAGCCAGTGATGGCCCTGGTTTCTTTCGAATAATGAATTCGTTTCGGGTTTCTATTAAAGTAAATAAGGATGAGCGCATGATGGA
Source organism: Planctomycetota bacterium (assembly GCA_024278285.1). Taxonomy (GTDB): domain Bacteria; phylum Planctomycetota; class Planctomycetia; order Planctomycetales; family Planctomycetaceae; genus Rubinisphaera. The sequence goes on along the minus strand of JAJRTM010000055.1, from coordinate 6,934 downwards.
ATCGGCGATCATTCTTATTTCGGGAACGGCTGTCGGAGTTATCGCCGGCATGTTTGGAGTGGGAGGCAGCTTTCTGCTTGTCCCGCTGTTAAGCATCGCGACATCGGTCCCGATTCAGTTTCTTGTGGGAAGTTGTACCTCCCAAGTGTTGGGGCCTGCGACTGCTGCCCTGTTATCGTTCCGTATCCGCAGACGCGATTTACGCATCCCTGTCATTTTGATGGGCGGGATCGTGATGGGAACATTGGCTGGTTCAGAATCCCTTTCTCAAATGCAACAGCGTCTGGGAGAAGATTCTCAGGCGATGACATCCGCCATTCAATACAGCTATATCGCTTTGCTGTGGATACTGGGACTGTTTAGCCTGTGGGAAGCAAGACTGCATCGTCAAGGAAAGCCCTTGTCGATTGGCTGGTTGAAATTCTCGAAGCTGAAACCGACCTGCGAAGTATTCGGGCGAGATCGTAAGCAGAAAATATCGGTTATTTCATTGAGCCTGTTCGGTTTATTTGTTGGGTTCCTCGCAGGTTTCCTCGGGTTAAGCGGCGGGATTATCCTTTTCCCTGGCTTGCACTACGCTTACGGTATTCCCTCGAAACGTTCTGCAATGATGTCGCTAATTCTGGTCTGGATGATCGCATTCCAGGCAACTCTCATCCATGCTGCACATGGTCGGGTCGATTTACACGTTGTTGCATTACTGCTGATTGGCAGCACCTTCGGAGCTAAATTTGGCGTCTATTTAAGCCTGCGAACAACGGGCGGAAAACTCCGCGAACACTTCGCCGCGCTGCTTCTTGGAACCGCTTCGGTCATTACCATTTACCTGTTGCTGCCTGGGCGTTGAACAAAACAGCCACTTTCGACTTTATCAAAAAATACAGACTGACGTGCTTGCCTCATCATATGTGTTTTTTGATGATCAATCATTACGAAGAAAATAATCCTGATCCACGTACTCTGATAGTATCTCAGAAAAAGGTTACTCCAGCACAAACACTTGTCGTAATGCGTCAGCAAGAAGCAATGAACATACTGGAAAAGCCGATTAAAACTTGAGTTATTTATGCCAGAAGGATAGAATCGCGATACAGGTGGTCAACCAATAAAGGGGATTTCATTGAACAGGCTGGAATTTCAAGCATTATCGAATGAACGTCTTGAAGAAGCGAATATCTTGCTTGCAGCCGGGAAGCCATCGGGTGCCTATTACATGGCAGGCTATTCTGTGGAGCTTGGTCTGAAGTCCTGTATTCTTCTCCATGTTGAAAAAACGGGAATCATTTTCGAAGACCGGAAGTATGCAAGTGAATGTTTTACTCACGATTTTAATACGTTGCTCGACAAGGCGAACTTAAAAACAGAATATAATATTCTACGGGGCAGCCAGGATCCTGATGAGATGCAATTGGCTGCAAACTGACTTGTTGTCACGAAATGGAATGAAAGTTCTCGATATCAGACTCATCTTCAGTCAGAAGCGAAAGCGATGATTGATGCAATAAGCAATAAGTCATAATCAAACCGGAGTGTTAACATGGCTGAAGAAATTCTGGTAAACCAGATTGAAGCGGGCGCACAATTTGCGCAGGCATTTGCTCAAAAGTACAAACCATCTGTTGCCTTCTGGATTAAGCCAGCCAATACAAACCGTTGGGATTTCTACTTTGCTTCAGACGATATCACAGGTAAGAACCCCAGCGAAGTTTATCTGGATGTTTTGAAAGTAATCAATGAAACTCCCAGTCAATGGCTTGATCCCTTTCAGGTAAATGCGATTAGTTCGACTGAAAGAATTGCACGAGAAGTAATCGGAATCCGTGGCGGTACAGATGCAGGTCTTCCAATCATTTACCGGAATACTTCATTGGGAGGGATAGAAATCGACGGTGCCTATATTTACCGTAAAGATTTTCAGACAGAGGCAGCGATGAGGCAAACAAGCCAGAGTCACCACTGATTCGATTTGCCACGAAACAGGAGAACTCACGCCAACTGCTTTGTTGCAACAGTTCCTTCGGGAGAATTTCGTACTTCGTAGCCGGCGTCTTGTAATTGGGTTCGCAGTTCGTCTGCTTTGGCGTAATCTTTATTCGTGCGGGCATCGTCAATTCCCTGGCACAATGCTTTGATATCGAATCCTGCTGCATCGCCGGAATCTTCTTGGCTTTCCAGTTCAGCCGCACGTTCCATCGGGGCGACATCGAGAACACGGTTGATGATACGTAGTGCAGCGAGCGCTTCATGTGGATTGTCTGGCTTACTGGAAATCCAGGTGAATAAAACTCCCAAGGCGCCGGAGATGTTCAAGTCGTCTCGCAGAGAACCAAGAAATTCTGCAACAACCGGGTAGCTGTTATCAATTTCAGCCGCTTCGCCTTTGGTCTGTTCTTCGAGTTTCGCATTCAGTTCGGTTAATTTACGAACCGCGCCTGCAGAATCTCGCAGTCCTTTTTCGGTGAAGTTCATGTTGCTTCGATAATGCGAGCGAATTAATTCGTAACGCAAAGCTGCGGGATGCACATCGCGTCCGGTCACTTTGCCGCTCAGGACATCACGAACAGTATAGAAATTCCCTTTGCTTTTCGACATTTTCTCGCCTTCGACAAGCAGAAACCGCGCGTGCATCCAGAAACGGGCAAAACTTTCTTCGCCGGAACAACCGCAACTCTGGGCGATTTCACATTCATGATGCGGAAAGATTAAATCTTCGCCGCCGGTGTGAATATCGATTACGTCTCGTCCCAACAGTTTTTTCGCCATGACCGAACATTCAATATGCCAGCCGGGGTATCCTGTTCCCCAGGGAGAATCCCATTTCATGATATGACTTTGATCCGGCTTCCAAAGCAGAAAGTCGCCGGGATGTTTTTTGTTCGATTGATCTTTCTCTTCAACACGTCCGCCGGAACCTTCCCGTAATTGATCGAGCGAGTTGCCGCTCAGCTTTCCGTAATCTGGAAAGCTTTCGACACTGTAATAAACCGCTTTATCATTCCCGATATACGCATGACCGTTCTTCAATAAAGTTGCGATCATCTCCTGCATATCTTCGATATGATTGGTCGCATGCGGAATATGTTCAGGATATTCAAATGCAATTTTCATGCCGAGCTTGCGGGCATCATCGAGAAACGCATCGGTAAAATACTGGGCGACCTGATACGGATCATCCGGGTTATCGAGAGCGCCTTCGGGAACCCTGCCCGATTTTTTATCTTCTTTGAGCCGCTTGGCTGCCAGTTCCATTTTGTCTTCGCCGCCGCCATCTGCCAGATGATCTTCTGTCATGTGACCAACATCGGTGATGTTCATCACATGAGTCACATCGTAACCTTCCACTTCCAGAAACCGTCGAATTAAATCGGCAAACAGAAATGAACGAAAGTTGCCGATGTGTGCGAAATCGTAAACTGTTGGTCCGCACGAATACATACGGACCACGTTTGGTTCCAAAGAGGTAAATTCTTCGTTTGATTTGGTGAGTGAATTATAAAAACGGATCGACATCTGAAACTGGTTTCCTGTTTTGTAGGCGTTAGGTATTAGGCGATAGGTTTGCGATCACCTTGAAACTGCCCTGTTTCGCGAATAATCCTCAATTATCCAAACCTTGAAAAGGCCAACTTGGCAAGTTTCGTGAAATTGAGGGGCGAACGGGATGTTTTTATCGCTCAACAGCCTGAAATCGCCCCTTTTGTGATCTGCTCTACAGTTGCTTGAATCAGTTGAACCTATTATCGTTCGTGGACAAAAGCACGTTCTGAGAATGTTCACGAAAGCGATCTCTGATGGTTGCGGAGCACAGGCATTTCTGTCTGTCTTCTTCGACATCCCCAAACGAGACAGGCAGGAATGTCTGTGCTCCCTTAAAACGAATAGAATTTCCTGACAGATATCAAGGAATGAATCGATGACTGATAATAAAATTGAAGATGTAGTAATCATTGGTTCTGGCCCTTCCGGCTGGGCGGCTGCGATTTATGCAGCGAGGGCAGAATTGAAGCCGCTTTTGTTTGAAGGGGCGATCAATAACGAGAATTATGCGAACGGATTGCTGCCGTTGGGACAGTTGGCACAAACAACTGAAGTGGAAAATTACCCCGGATTTCCTTCAGGAGATCTTTCCGGTTATTTCAGCACCGCGTTTGATGAACGTAAGGCGGAAGAGTTAAATACAACGCATCACAAAGTCGGCGTCAGTGGCCCCGAACTGATGGAGCTGATGCGTCAACAAGCCAAGAACTTTGGTACCCGTGTCGTGACCGATGACATCGCCTCCTGCGATCTTTCATCACGGCCGTTTACTTTGAAGTCACTTTCCGGGGAAGAAATCAAAACGAAAGCGGTCATCATCGCCACTGGCGCCCGGGCGAATTATTTAGGGTTAGAATCGGAAGACCGCTATAAAAATCATGGTGTTTCTGCCTGTGCAGTTTGTGATGGAGCGCTGCCCCGTTTTCGTAATCAGCCTTTAGTTGTTGTTGGTGGTGGAGATAGCGCGATGGAAGAAGCGGGCTTCCTCGCCAAGTTTGCTTCAAAGGTTTACATTGTTCATCGACGTGATGAATTCCGTGCCAGTAAAATTATGGCTGAGCGAGTTCTTGCGAATGAAAAGATTGAAGTCAAATGGAACTCAACCATCGATGAAGTTCTTGGCGACGAAAAAGATGGCGTCACCGGCGTGCGAATTCGCAGCACCATCGATAAGGACAAAACCGAAGACCTCGCATGTACCGGCTACTTCGCTGCGATTGGACATACGCCGAACACCGCTTGCCTGGATGGGCAAATCGAAACGCACGAAAATGGCTACATTAAATGGACGGTGCCGTTTCGTACGAACACAAATATCGAAGGCGTGTTCGCAGCGGGTGATGTTGCTGACGATAATTACAAACAAGCAATCACCGCAGCCGGTTCCGGTTGTCAAGCCGCCCTCGATGCAGAACGCTGGCTCGAAGAACAGGAATAAACAGGCGAGCCGGGCCAGTGATGGCCCTGGTAAGTCTGCATGTCATTCACCCGTACCTTAACAGGCACGGCTCGCCAAATTATTTCATATTGATTGATGAAACAGGATTACCAAGATGTTAACAGAAGCAGGCTGTTTGAAGCGACGGGAACGGTTATGGGCGTCTGTTCCCGAGAATGTGGAATGGTTGCTTGTTGCGGACCCGCGGCACGTTTTATATTTGAGTAACTTTCTTGTTCAGCCGCTCAGTTTTTCCGGCGGCGAAAGAGGGCTGCTTCTTCTGGAGCGGGACCGTGGGGCGACATTAATCGGCGATAACTTTGCGTTACGCTCCGCTACTTCTGATCCGTTTGTTGATGATGAAATTATGGAGCCGTGGTACGATCATAAAAAATCGGTTATCAATCGCGATCACGCTCTGCTTAACGGACTCAAAAAAGTTTCCGAACGGCTTTATGGACGCATCGGTGCGGTCGAAGCGGAATGGTTGCCCGTGGGAGCCTGGGAAGTTCTGGGAGCGGATCACGAATCGCATTCCACCAACGTTGAAGCGAAAGATATCCATCAAAGTAAGCGAGCTGTCGATTTGGGAACACTTCTGCGTTCTTTACGTCGGCACAAAGAGGCAGATGAAATCGCGTTGACGAAACGTTGTATGAAAGCGGGCGATGCCGGTCAGGCTCGGTTGCGGGAAATTATTCGTGAAGGGATCAGCGAGTTTGAAATTTATCGTGAAGTTCAAAAAGCGGCTCTCGAAGCGGCTGGCTGCCCCGCGATTGTCTATGGCGATTTTCGTGCCACCAACGCCACCAACTTCAAAGCAGGAGGCTTACCCACCGATTATAAGTTACGAGCGGGTGACTTGTTCATCCTCGATTATTCGGTGGTTATTTCGGGATACCGCAGCGATTTCACGAACACGATGGCTGTCACAGAACCAACACCCGAACAAGCCGAATTGTTTGCCATTTGTCAGGCAGCAATGGCTTCGGGAGAAGCAGCGATCAAAGCGGAAATTCCCGCAGCGGAATTGTATCGCGCGGTGCAAAAACCGTTTATTGAAGCAGGTAAGGAAGACTTATTCCCGCATCACGCAGGCCACGGCATCGGGTTAGCACACCCCGAAGCACCGATTATCGTTCCCCACAGTGAAGACATTGTCCAAGAAGGGGACATCATTACGATTGAACCAGGCGCGTACCTTGAAGGAGTTGGCGGGATGAGAATCGAACATAATTATCTCGTCACCGCACAGGGGTACGAGCGATTAAGTAACCACGAAATTTCTATTCGGTAATGATTTTTTCGGTAATGATTTTTTCGGTAATGATTTTTTCGGTAATATTTCTATTCGGTAATATTTCTGGCTTATCCGGCTATCGCGTGATTTTTGATGAAATTAAGTCATCAGAAAAAGCCACCGATGAACCCAGCGCGGCATAGCCACATCCAAATAATTATTACCGCAGAGTTCGCAGAGAACCGCAGAGAGATAAAAAAGAAGAAAATTGTTTAACGGCAAGCCGAAGGCGACTGCGTCAACCGGTTTGCTTGATTTTGAAGGTATCGAACCGCGAATAAACGTGAATTTTCGCGAATTGATTTTCAGTCATACCGGGTAGCTCAGACAATCCTGTTCAGGGTTGTCTGAGTTGCGTAGCAACCCAACAAATTGATTTTCAGGCATCGCTTATTCTGATCATCAAGCCGATCGCTGAAATCCTCGGGTTGAGCTCCCCGGTTATGCAGGAGCAAAGCGTCATGCAAAGCTGGGTCTTGACCCAGCCTACGAGCTGGGACTCAGCCCAGCTTGCGCAAATGCACAATTTGAAAATTTCAAAACCTCTTCCATGTGCGACATTTTTGACATTTACAGGCTTGAAATTTCCTCATCAATATTCGATCATATGAGGTATGTTACAGTTCGTGATCTGGATTCATTTCTTGTTCCGTCAAATT
>JAJRTM010000635.1 GCA_024278285.1 Planctomycetota bacterium | reverse complement strand
TCCTTCTTCATTGGAAGCACAATTGAAATTGAAAGCACATGGCGCATTCATCTTGTGCCTGACGGCACCCAACCACTAAAAGTGGTCGGGCTACCCGCTACGAGAAACTCAGTTTAGTAATCGAAGGAAAAACCTTCAAAGACGGAACCCAGCAGGAACAAAAAGCCGCCTAATTCATTTTTCTCAGAACACAACATTTGACAATAACTCGTTAGAATGCTGCCTTGGTTGTTGTGGAAAAACAAACCCAACGAAGTACCCTGAAGGAGGAAAAACATGTTGCGAATAAAAGAGCTATTAAATAGTTCTACCAAGCTATCATTCGCAGAATTATGCATACTAGCCATCCTGCTGATTACTTTTTCCTTGTTATTAGTTCCAAATCCTAAAAAAGCATCAAGCGGAAATTACCGAGAGCAGGCAAGGGATTTTTTAAGAAAGGTTGGTGCTGGTTTAAGTCAATACAAAGATATATATGGGAAATATCCTAAAGTAATTGATAAAATGAACACGAGTGATTCGGACTTGCATTTTTCAAATGCTTCAGTATTGGAGAAATATCTAGAAATCACCAATACCCTGAACAAACAGAAACCTCAATATAAAACTGTAATCCCTCAATTCGTCAACAAAAAACGTAATCGAACAATATTTTTCGTGATACCAAACACATCTCGTTCAGTATGGAATAATGACAACACCATACAGAAAACGTCTTTAAAGCCCTCTGTTGTTTTACTTGCTCTTGAGATTGAGGGAATTCACAATAATCTTGATATTTTACTAGACCGCTTGTCAATTGACCTAAATGATCAAAGTACACTCGAAGATCAACTGGGTTTTAAATATGGTGCCGTAGCATTGTTTGATACCGGTGATACACTTTTTCTTAATCCAACCATGAAGATTACAGAATTTGCTGATTTGATATGTGTTACGAAAGCCCAAAGGTGAAATAGGCAAGGTCGCGCGGTGCAAATATTTTGCACAACGATTATTCGGCGATAATAGCACGAAACCCATTTTTGAACCGGGTACCGGGTAGCCCGACCGCCTCTGGCGGTTGGGTTGCGTAGCAACAAGACGTTCGCGCCATGTGGGTTCCATCATTATTGGAAGTTCAAAAGAAATTGAAAGCACATGGCGCATTCATCTTGTGCCTGACGGCCCCCAACCACTAAAAGTGGTCGGGCTACCCGCTCTGCGGTAAATTATGTTTGATTGCGGCTACGCCGCGTTGGGGAATTGTTATGAGGTTATTTGTTTTTGGTTTCGTTTTCGGTCTACTTCTTTTCTCTGCGTTAACTGCAAACGGAGCGGACTGGCCGATGTGGCGGCATGATGTGGCTCGCAGTGGGGCGACATCCGAAAAACTGCCTGATGAAATTCATCTGCAATGGTCTCGTGAGATACCTGCTGCGAAAGTGGCCTGGCCGAATGAACCGCGGTTGCAGTTTGATGCCGTCAACGAGTCGGTTGTCGTCGGAAAAACATTATTTGTTGGTTCCTCTTACGATGGCAGTTTACGTGCTTTCGATACCGAAACCGGTGATGCAAAATGGACATTCTACACGGAAGGCCCGATCCGCTGTGCCCCGGTTGCGTGGGATAATAAAGTCGCGGTCGGTTCTGATGATGGTTATCTTTACTGTTTGAATGCAGTCACGGGAGAAGAAATCTGGAAGGTGCGCGGGGCACCGGTGGAGCGTCCTGATTATCGACAATTGGGAAATGCCCGGTTGATTTCCTACTGGCCCGTGCGAGGCGGGGCGGTTTTGAAAGACGGCACGATCTATTTCGGCGCAGGCATCTGGCCTTCGATGGGTGTTTTCATCAACGCGGTCGATGCGGAAACGGGAAAAGTGAAATGGCAAAACAGTGAAGTCAATTATATCGAACAGGTGCGTATCGATCATAATTACCTCAGCGAAGCGGGGTTGTCGCCTCAAGGGTATTTTCTGTTTGCAGATGGGAAGTTGCAGGTGCCGAACGGTCGCTCGATGCCAGCCGGTTTCGATCCCGTCACCGGCAAGTTGGTTCAATACGTGCAAGGGTATCGCAATGGAGATTCGCGAGTAACAGCAGGCGGAAAATTTCTATTCGTGGGGGAAACAGGTGTTGTCAATTCTGAAGATGGGCGGGAAGTCGGGGATCGCTGGAAATCAGCAGGGAAAGAGGCACCGAAATCTTGGAGCACTCCCAAGCGCGATCTGTTCGAGGGACCATTCTGGGGCTACAAATTCATGCCCGGTTTAGATTATCGATCCGTCTTTGATAACGGAATTTCCTACGGCATGCAGGGCGAATTTTTGCATGCTTACAATCTGAACGAAACAAAGAAATCCCTTTACGATAAAAAAGTAGGCGAGAGAACGTATCATCCCGCAAAATGGGAAGCGGAAAAACTGTGGGATCGTTTTTATGTGGATGGCAAAAAAGGAGCCACCTCGAAATGTGCAATCAAAGCGGGGGATCGACTTTATACGCACGTCAATAAATTACTTGTCGCGATTGAGCTTCCGAAAGATAAATCGGCAAAACCAAAACTCGCCTGGAAAAAAGAACTGG
>JAJRTM010000634.1 GCA_024278285.1 Planctomycetota bacterium | reverse complement strand
TCTACTCTGCGAATTTCATACCGCTACAACTTCTGGATCAGTCATGGTAAGCTGTTCGTATTAGGCCCTTATCAATTAAATACTGTGCAAAAGCGGTCGGAGATTTGAAGTAACTGGGTAGCCCATCCGCTATTAGCGGTTGGGTTGCGAAGCAACAAGATGCTCGCGCCATGTGGATTCCCTTTTTTATTGGAAGTTTCAATGACAATGAACCTACATGGCGCAAGCGTCTTGTGCCTGACGGCACCCAACCACTGAAGTGGTCGGGCTACCCTCCTCATAAGTGTTTGGTTCCGGTTTATCGTAGGGTGCGTCGTGACGCACCAGCTTATTCGTGTGATTATAAATGTGCGTCACGACGCACCCTGCAAGCTTTTTGGTTCCGACTACGCCGGGTTAGGATACTGGACATTACCAAGTTCAACACGTACCCAAACTCCTGCCTGCGAGCAAGGGAAACTTGTTAAAAGAAAAAACAACATGATCAGCCAGATGAAATTTGATATTGGACCGATTCTCGAACGAGCCGTTGCTGGCGAGCGTTTAACTTCCGAAGAGGGACTGCGTTTGCTTGAATCGCACGATCTCACCGCGATCGGCAAAGCGGCTCATGCGGTTTGTCAGCGGCTGCACCCCGAACCATTCCGTACGTATAACATTGATCGCAACATCAATTACACGAATGCCTGTACCGCCGTTTGCAATTTCTGTGCGTTTTATCGCCCACCTAATCATCCCGATGTTTATGTGCTGTCGCCTGAGCAACTTCATCAGAAGATTCAGGAAACAGTCGATATGGGAGGCGATCAAATACTCATTCAGGGAGGGCTGCACCCAAAACTTTCCTTAGAATGGTACGAAGAAATGCTGCGAGAAATTAAATCTGATTTCCCGCAGGTGAACATTCACGGATTCAGTCCGCCGGAGATTCACCACTTCACGAAAATCAGCAAACTGCCTCTGCAAACCGTTCTTGAACGACTCAAAGAAGCCGGCTTAGGCAGCATCCCCGGCGGCGGGGGCGAGATTCTTGTTGATCGTGTTCGTAAAGAAATCACACGAGGAAAATCATTGACAGATGATTGGCTCAACGTGCATCGTGTCTGGCATCAACTGGGCGGACGTTCGACCGCAACAATGATGTTTGGTCACATCGAAACATTGGCAGAACGGATCGAACATTTTGAACGGCTGCGACAACTACAGGACGAAACCGGCGGCTTCACCGCATTTATCAGTTGGACGATGCAACCCGAACATACCGCGATGGATGATATCCCGCCCGCTGGTGCGTTCGAGTACCTCAAAACACAGGCGGTCAGCCGGCTTTATCTCGATAACTTTCAGAACATCCAATCTTCCTGGGTCACCCAAGGCGAAAAGATCGGGCAGATCGGCCTCAACTTCGGAGCCAACGACATGGGTAGTTTAATGCTCGAAGAAAATGTCGTCTCACAAGCCGGGACCGTTCATCATCTTACCTTGAACACAATCAAACATTGTATTACCGAAGCGGGTTACATCCCCCGGCAACGCAACGTGCACTACGAATACATCGATCAATATCCCCCTGCGTCCGAAGTGAAATCAGATCCCAGAGGCAATACGCTGCTACCGATTGTGTGACAGTTTTCGAAAGAGAGAGCCAGATGAACGCATCAGTCAGGTAGGGTACGCTGTGCGTACCAATTGTGCCTTTCACAACAAGGTTAACATTGCCATTGTAGCATGTGCATATCTCTGTAGATGTGGTACGCACAGCGTACCCTACTTCGCTAAAGTCGTTACGGCTCAATTGCTACTTGCAGCAATTGAGCAACTTATTACTTTTCCGGAACATATACAACTTCCCCCGTTTTGAGTCGGTACGCGGTGCCGAGCTTTTCTCCTTCGCCGCCCAAAGATTGTTTGGTCATTCGATAATGTTCCAGCTTTTTCCCTTTACGACGGATAATTTCCATGTTTGGCTTGCCCGGGTTTTTCACAATCGTAATTTCCTGTTGCTGCGAAAGAAGTTCCGGCAGATGAAAATGTGAAACCAGCGCCAGGAGAAGTGCGACAGCGAATACCATCGCGACATCAAAAAGATTGGCAACACTGGTTAACGGATCGTCGTCGTGACTTGTGAGTAACCGTTGATGGGCAGAAAACTTTCTGCTGCGATTATGCGTTGGGCGAAGCATCGCGATGTTCTCCTTCTGCTGCATGCAAACAGTGGTAGAGATACTCGATATCAGCCAGATCACGAGAGTACCACTGCCGACGGACCAGCCAGATGCCGTAGCAAGTCCCTCCGACAAACAAGCCCAAAACCGTTGTGCTGAATGCGACAACAAGATGCTGGGCCATTTCTTCGATGTTTCCTGTTGAAAGACCAACCAGTGCAGGGCCTAATGGTATGAGAGTCCCCATCAGACCAAGCATCGGGCCGACTCGCAAACCAAGAGACATCCGCGCCAGTTGACTGGCAGCTTCAATTTCCAAATCGGAAACCAGTTTGCCCAGGTGTAATTCGCTCTGACGAAATCCACGACCTCGCACAGCGAAGGAACTGAGCAGTCCCGTGTATTCATTTTGTTGAAAAAATGAGGTGATCGCTGATTTGTTGACGAATTGAGGAGGATTGTAAAGTTCTGTTAAAAAAGATTGCCAGGACGATTTCTGCCTGCGTCGTTCGCCAGCTTCGCGCAGGAACCCGCCGATTTCCATCAGTGACCACACCACAAATCCCAACAGCACCACGATCACCGGGATCAATAACGCAGTCGATAAAAAATAGAGAACTTCAACAAGTGATTCCATTTGATTTTCTTTTGTTACTATTCAGATGAAAACAGTAAACACGATTCTGTACAAACGCGGTGCTGTACAATCCAAAGGTTTTCATTGGCATGAAAGCCACAAAGCTGGGTCTTGACCCAGCCTGCGAGACTGCACAAACGCGACTACTACTGCCGTGGTGCACCTCGATGGAAACGATAACCAAACAACACCAGAACAAAACATCCAACCGCCAAAGCAATACCAAGAATGTACCACGCCTGCGATTCTTCCGGTTGATTTTGCGGCGAAGCCTTTGGGGTCAATTTCTTCCCCTGGACTATTTCGGTCGTTTTTTTCTGGCTGATTTCGGCTTCTGATTCCGGTGCAGCAGACTGCTTCGTAGTGGATGACTCGCGTCCTTTCGCCTGGAACTCGGCCAGCAAACTTTCCAGTTCCCGTTTTCCCGGTGCAGTAAGAACATTCTCGACAAACGCTTCCAGCTTTTTGTTGCCGCCGCCACGCAGGCCGCCTCCTTCGCCGTGACGGGCAACCGAACGGGCATATTCGGTTGCAATTTCCAGAAGCGTGGCTTCATCCGGTTCCCAGTACCCCTTACGAACCGTTTCCAGCAGGATTTCTGTGATCTCCTGAAAAGCAAACGGGTTCTCTGCCTCGAACCATTCGCGAATGTTCAGATTCCGTTTATCACGAATATAAATTTCAACAATCTCTTCCCAAATGTCATCCGAAACGCTGTTCTCTCGCATAATCTTCCAGCCCATCGTATTCGAAACATGAACTGCAACCTGATCGGCTCCGGCGTAACCTTCCTTCATCATTCCTTCGATCCACTTACGGTTGAACAGTCGAACGCGGTACTCCTTTCGCAAAGCATCTTCCGCATTGACAATTGCCGCCCGATCCGGATCACGAACATCAGAGAGAAACCACTGCGGCTCCTTGCCCGTAAGATGTTTAATCGCCAAGGACAAACTGCCTCCCTTGTACCAGGTATATTTGTTGGAAAGCGGGCTGCGGGTGCGATCCGACCAGCTTCGAAGCAGCACGTCGGTTCCCTGAATATGCCGGTTGTACGTTTCCGGTGCGTCCTCTCCCCAGATCCCTTCGGTGTAAACGTACCGGGAAAAACCGAGGTAAGTACTCATCAATTCTTCGCGGCTGTCCCATTCACCCGATTTTTCGACAAGATAATAATACCCTGCACTGCCGATCTGTCCCGGAGGGCCACCGAAAATGCGGGCTTGCGATAACATCGCAGCTTTCTGCGAAGCGATCCCCTGTTTTTCCAGTTCGGCTTTGACATTCAAACTGTTTTCGTAAATCAGGTTGCCCTCTTCTTTGTGAGATGCAACCAGTCGAACAGCTTTGTCGAGTAATCTCATACGGGTCGGCAGCATATCGCGGTAGTATCCCAGTGACGAAATGAAAACATCGATCCGGGGGCGGCCCAGTTCAGTTGCTGGAATCAGTTCGAGATCAGCCACAAGATTCCGTTCATCCCACACCGGTCGCACACCCATCAGGTAAAGAATCTGCGATTCCATCACGCCATAATCCTGAAATGTTGCGAACGAATTGAGCGTGAATGCAACTTTACGAGGATAGCGACTATTTGCTTTGAGTTGTTGCGCCAGCAGTTGATCAACAAGTTGCTTGCCGATTTCCCATGAAGGTCGTGTCGGCACTTCTTCGGGATTCATCACGTACATATTGCGCCCCGTTGGCACAACCGCCGGGTTACGATCCGGACTGTTGCCCGGTCCAGGCGGGATGAATTTTCCAGCAAACGCGTCCAGCAAGCCGGCGATTTCGTTATCCGTCTGAGAGAAATCCGTTTTCAATCGGGCAGCCAGTTCGATTCCCTTGATGACAGAATCCGGCAATCCATTTTCTGAGATAACTCCCCCCACCGAACGGACTGCATCTTCAGCACTGAATCCCTGACGAAGAAGAAGCGTCACAATTTCCTCTGCTTTTCGCCGTAGGTATTTCTGCCGATCACCAGGATTGAGTGCCTCTTCGGGCGGGACTTCGATCACTTCTCCCAGTCCGTCACGAAACTGTTTTCGCAAGCATGTGACAATCCAGGGAATCAGCAAATCGTCGCGAGGCGGTTCGCCAAAAACGTGCAGGCTGATCGGCGTTGTTTCGTTATGAATATCGTGCAGATACTCCAGCACGCGTTCCACTTCTTCCGGTGTCAATAATCGATTTTCGGTCAGATCGATGTGCAAATCCTGTTTCAGATTCGCCTCTCGAAATTGTTTTGAAATTGACTCTCGAAACTTCTTCTTCAACGCCCCGGCTTCCAGCACCACCCATTTATCGATGTCGTTATGCAAGTTCAGCAGTTCGTCAGAAAGTTCTGCATTGACAGAAGGGGGAACGAGATGATCAATCAGTACCGCGTAGGCTCGCCTTCGAACTGGAGAGGATTCGCCCAGATTATTGATGATCCACGGATTGATATTCGGCATCGTTCCCATCACAACATCGGGCCAGTCCGATTTCGATAACCCTGCTGCTTTGCCGGGCAGCATGAATTCGGAGCCATGCGTTCCGAAATGCACCATCGCGTTTGCTTTGAATTCTTCCTGTAACCAGAAATAGGTCGCCAGATAATTGTGTGGTGGCGGAACAAGCTTATCGTGCAGTAACGATGTATCGTGTGCTTCGCCGCGTAACGGCTGGGGCAGAAGAATGATATTTCCCAAATCAACGCGAGGAATAACAATAAACTGCTTGCCATCGTTTTCCCAGACAAGAAACTTGCCCGGCGCCGGCCCCCATCGTTTGATCAGTTCCTGTCGCTGTTTTTCGGGAACTTTTGCTTCGAACCACTTTTTGTATTTTTCGACTGGAACCAAAACGGCATCACCACTACGTGCGATTTCATCTAACACACCCGGTGCCCAGATACCGATTTGCCGGCCGCGATTCATCATCCACTCAACAAGTTCATCTTCATCAGCAGGAACCCGTGGCATCGAATAACCGGCTTTTTGCATCCGATTGAGCACGTTGACCAGGCTGCGAGGCCCATTCATAAACATGCCCGTCGCGCTTCCCCGCATCAGTTCTGCTTTGCCCATTTCACGATCATAATAAACGAAAGCAATTTTCTTTTCGCGATTCACAAGACGGGCCAGTTTCGTCCACGCGACCGTTCGGCTGACCAGATGCTCGATCCGTTCGGGAATCGGTGTAAACGCTTCAGAACTTCCGCCCCCGGTCAGCGTCCCCGATCCAATTTGCGGTTCGATCGCTCCACGTAATTCCTGACCAATTATGTGAAAGGCCATTTCATTCGACGCAAGGCCTTCCAGGTTCTCTTTCCAATCGTCAATCGACTGCTTGCGAAAGAAAATCGAATGTAAATGAGGAACACCAACTTTCTCCCGAAACGAAGTTCGCGACCGACTATGACAAGTATGAACAATTGCCAGCGGCTTGAATTCTAAAACAGACTGTTCGTAGTCGGGACCAAGATCGATCATCGCAACGGCCAGCAGACCCTGTTTTTCAAATTCACGGATTAACGCCTCAATCACTTTTGGCTGTTGAAACTCTAAATGAGTCGAATGCACCGCAATCACAACCCGAGGCAACTCATTAATTTTGCGGCCCTGATCGCGAGTCCAACGCAAAAACTGCCCCGTGTTTTCGAATAAACCTTCATGATCGGGATGAAACAGCCCGCTTTTTCGCTCTGTTTCAACCGGAGGCAAAATATTGCCTGCACGTTTCAAGTACGTAACGTTGACATAAATCAGCAACCGCCTGAGATTCTCTGGGGACGAACCGTAATAAGCTTTTAATTTCGGATCACTTTC
>JAJRTM010000633.1 GCA_024278285.1 Planctomycetota bacterium | reverse complement strand
CCTTTTCAGCCCCTTTTTTAATATTAATTTTTGAGCTCGTTTCGCCATATTCAAACAAATTGCCCGTTAGTATCCCAGCGCGGCTGGTCTGTTCTGACGGCCGTAACCAAAACGGTATTTTCAAATATCTGCGAACCGTTCACAAACATTTAACGTTAGTAATATAGAAAACGAAATGTCACATATAGGCCCCGGACCTGATGAGCGGACGAATTTTCGCAGGAAAGTGATTCTGACGATCTGCCTGATCCTGGCAGTTATTGTGAGTGTTGGAATTTCACTTTACCGCTGGCATAACGGGGTAGATGCTCAAAACTATGCGGTGCGAGTCATGTTTTCCGTCACCGAAGATTTTGTCAAATCACATCAGGGAGCATGGCCCCGAAGTTGGGAAGATTTGGAATCAGTTCCAATCGCTGGCAAGTGGTATGAAAAATCGCTCGATTACAAACTGGTCAAAGAACACGTTGTGATTGATTTTGATGCCTCTCCTGAAGAACTGGCCAGGCAAGTTCCTGCTGAATTTCATGCCATTGATGCAAAAAACCCAGTTTACGATTTCTCCAGAGACCCCAGGCTTGTAGGATTGCTGCGAACATTGGAGAGTTTTCATAAAGAGAAGCATGGGCGTGGTCAGCAATAGCAGGCTGACCTGGTAATTGAGCTGGAAGGTAGGGACTGGGAAGTTTTTTGCATCTCGGAACTGTTGCGTAATTTAACTGTTTCGTGTGCCACGGCTCTGTGAGCCGTGATGCGTTGGAGTTAGAATCTCTTGCTAAACTCAAGTTTGGTTTTCAGTTTGCACGGCTCACAGAGCCGTGGCACACACTTTGGAAAAAAAAGACGCAACAGTTCAACTGGCAACAACTTAAGAAATTTACCAGGCCAGTAACAGGCCCTTACTTTATTCGGTACAAATAGAGACGAAAAGAGGTTTGTAATGGGAACTCCATTCGCTCAGAAAGAAACTGAACCTTACGAAGATCCGCTCGATCTGATGGAAGAAATCGATGCGCTCAAAGTAGAAAAAGGGGCGAAAATCCTGGCCCACTTTTACGTCGATGGGGACATTCAGGATATCGCAGACTACACGGGAGACAGTTTGAAGTTGGCTCGTGATGCCGCTTCGATTGAGGATTCGACAATTGTTTTTTGTGGTGTCCATTTTATGGGGGAATCTGCAAAAATTCTCAGCCCGAAAAAAACAGTCCTCGTCCCCGATCTTCTTGCAGGTTGTTCGCTGGCGGAAAGTTGTCAGGCTCCTGAGCTAAAAGCCAGACAGGATGAATTACGAGCCGAGGGGCGCACTATCGTTACGGTTGCATACATCAATACGTCTGCTGCGGTGAAGAGTTTGTGTGATTGGATCGTTACCAGTGGCAACGCCCAGGAAATCATCGACCGTATTCCAGCGGATCAGGAAATTTTGTTTGTTCCTGATCAACATCTGGGGCGTTATCTGATGGAAGTAACAGGTCGCGAAATGATTTTGTGGCCCGGTGCGTGTATGGTTCACGAAATTTTCAGTTTGCAGGATTTATTGCGAGCCAAAAAGAACAATGCAGATTCAATAGTAATCGCCCACCCGGAATGTCCGCAAAACATCCTGGAAGTTTCTGACTTCATCGGTGGAACAGAAAAAATGCGGCAGTATGTGAAATCGGTAAAAGAGCCGACAATGTTTCTGGTTGCGACCGAATCTGCGATGATCTATCCACTACAAAAAATTGCCCCGCAGCATACGTTCATACCTGTGCCGGGAATAATGGAATCGACTGGCGAAACATGTGCCTGCAACCGTTGCCCGCACATGGCTCTCAATACGCTGCAAAAAGTGCGAGATTGCCTGAAAAATGGAAGCCCGGAAATCACCTGGGAACCTTATTTTGATCAGGCAAAAGGTGTTCTAGAACGCAGCCTTCTGAAAAACTGATCTCCTCCATCATAAATGGCGCCCACTGACTTTGTGACCACTGATTCATATTGATTTGAGATATTCAAAGATTCAGATTGAGTATTACAAGATCATTTTTTTGATTCACCCCTGTCCAAGGCTTGACCAGTCTAGTTCAGGTTCCGAAACTCTATAAAACACATTCCAGGTGTTCCCACCTAGCGGTTTGTTTCAGGGAGCAGAGACGCGACTTGCTGGCTGCGCTAAATTTACATCGAGTTTATAGGCTACGTTTGTTGAGATTGGAGTTTTATTCGTGTTAAAGTCAGGAAGTGCATTCATCGTTCGGTGGTGGATCCCACTTCTCCTTCTCTGGATTTTCGGATTGGTGAGCATTTCTTACCTTGCCCCCGATTTCAGTGAAGTTGTCTCACCTGGGGAATTTGATTTCCTGCCTCCCGAAGCCGACTCCCTGAAAGCGGAAAGAGTTTTTCGTCAGGCGTTTGAAAAAGATCTGCTTCGCTCGCTGGTGGTTGTGAATATTCGCCGAACTTCTCGCCCGAAAGGTTTGACGACTCCTGAAGAATTTGAAAAAAAAGGGATTGATCGTAAAAGCGACTTAGATTTTATCGAGGACGACTTACGTCCCAGGCTCGAAAAAATTATTGCTGACCATAATCTGCAGGAAGAAACCGCCCATTCTTCCGGACAGGATGTTGAAAAAACGGAAGAAGACTACTTCGACGAAGCTGCTAAATCGGTGATCACCTACACCGATGCATTACTTGGTCCTCTGCTGCAAAGTGAAGATGGCAAAGCTTCAATGATTTTGGTGGAGTTGCCGAACGATTTTCTGGATGCTCGTAATGGCTCGATTATTTCTGCCATCGAAAAATTAATATTCGAAAATCCGACGTTTCGAAAAATGATACCACCCGGTTTGGAATTGACCATGAGCGGGACCGCGACGGTCGGTCGAGATATGAACGTGGCTGCCAAGCAAAGTGCAAATGCCACAGAATCGGTCACCGTCTTTCTTATTGTGACAATGCTCATCCTCATTTACCGAGCCCCAATCATGGCTCTCATTCCGCTGCTAACGGTGATGATTGTCCTGGAAGTTGTGATTGCGATTCTCAGTTTACTTGCCGCCAATAATATTATGGGCGTGTTTGAATCGATGGATATTTATGTCACCGTTGTCACCTACGGGGCAGGGGTTGACTACTGTTTGTTCCTGATTGCAAGATACCGGGAAGAGCTTGAAGCAGGGTTGCATTACGATGAGGCGATCAGTAACGCTGTCTCCAAAACAGTCGCACCACTAATGGCCAGTGCAGGAACTTCGATTGTCGGAATCGGCATGATGATTTTCACTGACTACAAGAAGTTTCAACAAGCAGGAATGGGGATTTCGCTGGGGATATTTGTCGCACTTATGGCCACACTGACATTTACTCCCACTCTGCTAAGACTGATGGGGAAGTGGGCGTTCTGGCCCAAAATTGCACAGGAAAATCCTGGCGAAACTCCCGGCTGGGTTTCCCGTTCAAGTTTGGTGAGTCGAATTCTTGAAAGCAACCCTTTGGAAAGGTTCTGGAAAAAACTGGCTCTACTTATTTCGGCGATGCCGGGGAAATTACAGTTTGGATTCATTGGGCTGATGATGCCCTTTGCAGTGATAGCTGTTATCTGCTTCAACTATTTGAGTTATGGATTACTGACAGAGCTTCCCGATGACGCCCGCAGTGTCGTTGGAACGCGTGCAGTGCAGGCGCATTTCCCGGCTGGAACTCTTGGTCCTTCAACAGTTTTGCTCGTCAATAAGGAGCAAAACTTCCTGAGTGAAAAGCAGGTTCAGTTGATGAAAAAATTGAGTGATTCGCTTTACAGCCGCCGAAAGGAATTAGGGATCGAGGATATTTTCAGCTCCGCTTATCCTCTTGGGATGACCCCCAAAAGTATCGAAAAACAACACTCAATGGAAGAATCGATGAAGGGGCCCGGGCTGCTGAAAAAAGCGAAGCGAACCACAATGAGGCGGCGTACCATGGATCAATACGTCGGAAAAAAACAACCAATCGCCGAACATGTTTCCAGAGTAGATATCATTTTCAGTCAAGATCCTTTTACGCAAGGGAGCATCAAGCAGCTTAACCGGGTCTTAAAAGAACTCGAAACTGAACTGCCGCTATTGATGAGTGGGGAAACCAATGTGTACGCGTTGGGGCCAACAGCCAGTATTCGCGATATGAAAAACACAACCGATTCCGACCAGATTAAAGTCGCAATTCTGGTGTTGATTGGTGTTTACATCGTGCTTGTCGTTCTGTTGAGAAAACCTGCCATTTGTGTGTATCTGATTGCCACGGTCTTCTTTAGTTATCTGGTCACCCTGGGCGTAACCTTTACTGTTTTCTGGGCATTGGATCCGACCGGATTTGCGGGGCTGGACTGGAAAGTTCGCATGTTCCTGCTCACCATTCTTGTTGCGATCGGAGAAGATTATAACATTTTCCTGATCACGCGGATCGACGAAGAACGCCGGGAGACAACACCGATTAAAGGGACGCTGCTTGCGCTCACGAAAACAGGAAGCATTATTTCAAGTTGTGGTCTGATTATGGCCGGAACGTTTTGTTCGTTGATGGCGGGGTCGCTGGTCGGAATGCAGCAACTCGGTTTTGCGTTGGCATTTGGTGTTCTATTAGATACCTTTGTGGTAAGACCAATTTTAGTTCCCAGTTATCTGGTCCTGCTGGAACGCGGACTGTTCGGAAAATATTCCCGTTACTTCGGTGCAATTAATCCTCCAGGGAGTAAGAAAACGTAGATCAGGCTTTCCAGCCTGACGCAATAATACTCGTAGAGACCACATTCATCAGGCTGGAAAGCCTGACCTACTTTTCAAATTGATGGGAGAGGCAAGTTATGTTTCTATCAAAATTCGCTGCGTTGTTATGTAGCCTGGCTGCGCTACTTACGATTACAAATTTCGCTGACGCAGACCAAAAAACATCTGGTCCGGTATATGAAATGCGAGTCTATCACACGAATGATGGGAAGCTGGACGATTTACTCGCCCGGTTTCGTGATCACACCTGCGAATTGTTTACCAAACATGGCATGACGAATGTTGCCTATTTTGTTCCCGATGGAAAAGAAAACAAACGGCTCGTCTACTTCATGAAATACCCGTCCCGTGCTGCCCGTGCAGCCAGTTGGAAGGGGTTTTTGAACGATTCCGATTGGAAAGCGGCCTATAAAGCATCAATCAAAGAGGGAAGATTGATTCACCAAGTTGATTCAACTTTCCTGACGTTGACCGATTATTCACCAGAGTTCCCAAGTAAATCACACACGGCGGGGCGGCTGTTCGAGCTACGAACCTACACCGCAACACCAGGAAACTTGAAGCATCTGCATAGCCGCTTTCGTGATCACACCTTCAAACTATTCGCCAAACATGGCATCACCAACATTGCCTATTTCGATCTCATGCCCGATCAGAAAGGGGCAGAGAATACTCTGATTTATCTGATCTCACACAAAGATAAGCAAGCCCGCAAGAAATCGTTTGGCGACTTCTCAAAAGATCCCGCCTGGCAAAATGCTCGCAAGCAATCAGAAATAGCGGGCGGCGGTTCGCTGACAACCAAAGGGGGCGTGAAGCATGAATTCCTCATCCCGACCGATTTTTCACCGCTAAAGTAAGGCCGTAGGTCTGTAGGGTGCGTCGTGACGCACCTATTTCATAAATTGAGACAGAAACTAACGCTCATTGGTGCGTTGCAACGCACCCTACGCACAACTTACATTTTCTTGAAGTAATTATGAACGCATTTCATTACCCAAACAACGAACTTTATTGTGAAGAGGTTCCTGTCGCAAAGCTCGCCAAGCAGCATGGCACTCCACTTTGGATCTATTCTGAAAAGAAATTCCTGCACGAGTACCGTGAACTGGCAGCCGCATTTGCTGAATGTGATCCGGTCATTTGTTATTCCGTCAAAGCGAATTCAAATTTAAGTATTTTGAAATCGTTGAACGATGCAGGGTGTAGTTTCGATGTTGTTTCT
>JAJRTM010000632.1 GCA_024278285.1 Planctomycetota bacterium | reverse complement strand
TTTATTATTTCCGAAGTCGCGTTATTCGCTTTAAGTTAGCTTTGAACATGGTTTAATGTAACGAAACGTCTGAAAAGGCCTGTTTCAAAACAGTGAAAACATACTGAACACGACATTTTGTTTAATAAATCAACAAGCCCTCACTGACCCGGCTCGCCTGATACCCCTGTTTGGTTCCCGCTACGCAGGTTAGGAAATGTGACAGTAACGGTTCGAATGCTCCTTACCTGTTGAAACTGCTTTCTGCTTGCGATAGAGTGAACGCGACCCAAAGCCACATTTCTGATTGATAGACCGTACAGGATTTACTGCGATGATTCAGAAGAAAACGAAATCGAAACGTCTGCAATCGTTGGATGCTTATCGTGGTCTGGTGATGCTCATTCTGGCTTCTAGCGGGTTTGGAATTATACAGGCTTCCAAACAGCCGGGCGGTGAATTTCTGGAGCCTTATGTTTTTTATGTTTCGCATCCACACTGGGTCAGTCAATTTAATATCTTCGGCGTTTCTCCCTGGGACATGATTCAGCCCGCGTTCATGTTTATGGTTGGGGTTTCGATGCCGTTTTCTTACAGCAAACGAGCCAAACGGGGCGACAGTTATTTTCGTCGGCTTGTCCATGCCTGGTGGCGAGCGATTCTGCTGGTACTGCTTTGTATCTTCTTGCGATCCAATGGCAGAGAACAAACGAACTGGACCTTTATTGATGTTGTCGGACAGATCGGACTGGGGTACGGCTTCCTGTTTTTTATGGTCGGACGCAAATTCATCACGCAGGTGATTGTTGGTGTGGTTGTCCTTGCTGCAACGATAGTCGCTTTCTATCAGTTCGCACCGGGGGCAGATCCGTGGGCGTTTAACGAGAACGTTTTCTCTGAATGGAACCGCTGGTTCTTAAATCAATTTGATCGACCTGAACCATTCGTGAATAATCCAGGTGGTTATTCCACGTTCAATTTTATCCCATCTTTTGTTACGATGCTACTGGGAGTGATGTGTGGACAGTTACTCAATAATAAAACGATCACTTCCTGGAATAAAGTTCTGCGGCTTCTTATTGGTGGAGCCGTCTGCCTGGGACTGGGGCTACTTTTAAGTGAAACGGGAACTGTCCCGATCATCAAAAAAATATGGACACCTTCCTGGGTGCTGTTCAGCGGCGCTTATGTCATATGGGGGCTGATGGTATTCTACTTGATTATCGATGTCATCGGAATTCGTTTCTGGGCGTTTCCGCTGGTTGTGGTCGGTTTGAATCCGTTGACCATTTATTCGATGGAGCATCTGATTCGTGGCTGGACAATCAAATTGTTTCACACACACCTTCCCGATGCCTGGTTTGAAGGCTGGGAAGGGCAGATCATTCTCTATGCAATGGTCGCCGCGTTTTTCTGGCTGATACTCTTCTGGATGTACCGCCGGAAATTCTTCATTCGATTATGAAACAGACTAACCGATTTCCGCATCGGTCAGTCTTTCCCGCAGATAGTCAGCACGGTGGGAATTCCGTTCCTGCGAGTTCATTTCTTTATCGTACTTTTTCTGTAGATGAGCAGGCTGTGTGTAGATCAAGATTTCGTTGGAAAGCGGAATTTTGGGGACGTTGATCAATTCGAGATTAACCCCCATTCGCAAACTGGAAAGCAGATGCAATGTTTCTTCCGAGCTAATTGTCTGGGCACTTCGCAGAATGCCGTACGCTCGTGAAACCTGATCGTGTAATTTTTGTTTATTTTCCGCAAGCAACGCTTCGCGGGCACGGCGTTCGTAGTCGATAATGTGAGGAACTTCCCCCTTAATCATATCGATTATTTGAGTTTCGCTTTTTCCCAATGTAATTTGGTTGGAGATCTGATAGTAGTCTCCCATTGCCTGAGACCCTTCGCCATAAAGCCCTCGGACAGCCAAATTCATTTTCTGCATAGACTGGAAAACTTTTTTGATTTCCCGTGTTTGAACGAGCGCCGGCAAATGCAGCATCACACTGACACGAATTCCCGTTCCCACATTAGTCGGACAGGCAGTTAAATAGCCGAACTGTTCGTGGAATGCGTAGGAAACTTCGTTCTCGATTGCATCATCCACTTGATTAATTTCAGCCCAGCACTCATCCAGATTAAAACCGTTTCGCAGCACCTGCATGCGAATGTGATCTTCCTCGTTAATCATCAGACTGGTTTGCTGACGGTCTGCAATAACAACCCCGCGCGCCCCATGAGATTCGGAAAGTTCCCGAGAAATCAATTGCCGCTCCATGAGGAACTGACGATCAATATCTGAAATTTCATCCACATTGATATAAAGCAGATCGCTATAATTGAGCATCGCGTCTGACTGCTTGTTTTCAGTTTTTTCCAGATTTTTGAAGGCGGCTTCACGAATGAAGTTTTCTATTTCTGTTCGTTCAAAATCATCTGCGCGGGAAAGAAACGGAAACTGCGCGAGATTTCGAGCCAGGCGAATTCTGCATGAAATAACGACATCGCTTTGCGGTCCACTCCCATCAAGCCAACCACTCGTCACCGATATCAGAGAATCCAAGTCCACGTTTTCAGTCTCCAGAAGAATTAAACAAAGCCAGTTATTGACGGAACCAAACCTTTTCGATGCCATCTCAAGCATCAAAACAGCGTCGATTCTGTTAGTTGCCGTCCAGTTCCTATGGTTAGTTTAACTTTCCAGCCGTTCCGCGAACAGAGTAATGGAAATCTATCTTATTTTATAGACGAGCTTTAATATAAAAAACCTCCTGGTGATCGTAACGTCTGTTTTCACAACACGTTGCAATCGACAGGAGGTCGTTAATTGGCTGCTATTGAGAGGGGCTAAGAGTCGCTCGAACAATTACTGTCTCATTTCACAACAGGGATGGCTCAGACGCGATGCGTCTGAGTTGCACCGCAACAAGAAGCCGGGAATGTGGCCTGATTGACAATAAGGCTCTCGAAATATTATTTGGTTCGCAGGTGTAGGCCGTTGTTTGATAATAGTAAATCACATTTCCGGCCTCTTGTGGCTTCGCCACCCAGACGCTTTGCGTCTGGGCCATCCTTGCGATGAATACACGATTAAAACGAGAGATTGAAGAGACGACAGTAA
>JAJRTM010000631.1 GCA_024278285.1 Planctomycetota bacterium | reverse complement strand
CCGACTTATGCCTGCCCTTCCGATGCAAAAAGTGACGAAGCAAGAAATCCCGGCGGTGGGAAAGTGACTCTTTATCCCACATCGTACAGCTTCAATTATGGGACTTGGTTTGTGTTTGATCCCACGACTGGAAAGGGGGGAGATGGCATGTTCTTTCCCAACAGCAAACTATCTTTTAAGGATGCAATCGACGGGTCTTCAAATACACTCATCGCTGCGGAAGTAAAAGCCTGGACCCCCTACATGAGAAACGGCGGCCCTGCGACGACAACAATCCCGAATACAACAGCCCAGGTTCAAACAATTATTGCCTCTGGGGTACAATTCAAAAACACGGGACATACCGAATGGCCTGACGGGCGAGTTCATCATTCTGGTTTTACAGTCACCCTTCTACCGAATTCCGTGGTGAATTTTACCAACGCAGGCACCTTGTACCCAGAGATGGATTATAACTCCTGGCAGGAAGGGAAAAACGGCATTGCAGGCAATCCCAGTTATGCGATCGTCACTTCCAGAAGCTATCATACGGGGATGGTAAATGTCAGCCTGTTGGATGGATCGGTTCGTTCCATCAGCGAGAATATCGATCTATCGATTTGGCGAGCATTAGGCACACGAGCCGGGGGCGAAGTGCTTGGCGAGTTTTAATCGTTGCCGGCAAGCGGCAGCTACCTCAGCACTGAAAAAACAATAACTGTCGCAACTTCGATGCTCTGTTTTCTTGGCTGAAGGCCAATATCATCATAGCCTGGGGCAACGCCCCAGGAAGAGATGAATCGTCCACCTTTTGGCTGAAAGCCATAAACAAAAGCATTGAATATGGCTTTCAGCCAATAATAAGAATCGTGTCCATTTCACCTGGGGCGTTGCCCCAGGCTATGGTGAAAGAGGCCTTTGGCCAAACAAAATAGATAAAACCCGACAGTTATTGATCGACCGATACTTAGTGCCGTCCTACTGCTGAAATTCATCGATCGGAATACGATCCACGCTATGCCTGGTGAGAACGTAAATGCCACTGATGGTACACCAGTAAAAAGCGATCAGATAACCGTGCAACAGGTTGCTCCACAGCGTTATCCAAAGTAGTTGGAAGCCGTTTGTCCCTTGACCGAAAGTCGATTGACTTCTCGCCTGAATCGATTCGAGTGGTTCTGAGACAATGCTACTTTGCAAAGCATTAAGCCAGTTGATCGTGAATCGGGAAATTTCTTCTGCACAAGCGAGAATAAAAACTCCTGCACTGATCGTTAAGGCAAAAGCGATCAAGATGACAACCAGCCGTGAACGCAAGTAATCGAAAGTGCGGCTGAAGGCATCGAAACTGTCGGAGTTTTCACAGGCAATAACAGCGACAATCATCGGCCAGCCGATCACCAGGCCCAGCATTAAAATCGCAGCGAAGAAAAGTAGCGGAATCGAAAGACCATACAAAATGCCGCCAACCGACGGACCAATAACGGGAAGATTCTCAGCAGCCAAAATAGCAGAGGCAAACGCGAAAAGAATCGCAATGAAAAGACAGGGAAACAGAATTCCTGTCATCACTGCGGGTAGTTTTTTTACTGCAAAAATTGAAGAACGCTCCAGGCAAACTCCTGTCCCCTTGGTGAATTCTGCACAGGCCATTCTGCAAATGATGATGCCGAAAAAAAGATAGTTTAACAAATAAAGCAGGTCAATAAAAACAAGCGATGTAAATTCCAGATAACTCAATCTACTCATCAATTCGAACATCGCAATATTGGGTGCGACGGCTTGTTCAGAAATGGTTATCGAATTACGAAACAAGTTTTGCAATGTCGATAATTGGCCATGATCGGACAACCCGCTCATTTCATTCAGGCGACTTGTATGAAGACCAATTGTTGATGCGATGAGGCTGCAAACGAAATGAAAAAAAACGGCAAGGAATCCCGCAAACAAAATCTGTGTGCGGAACGCGATGCCGGGAATTCGCAAAAGATGTAACCAGGGGAAAGCCCGCCTCCAACGAAGAAAACCTGTTTCCTGAAATGATTCCTGCACAATATTTACCTCGCTACGATCATCGAATATTATATCCAACCAGAAATGTAGCGTTTTTTCGTGTAGAGTTTAAGCCCAGGTGATGCTAGCGGTTCAGGTTTTCGTACTACTTGCCATTAACAGAGAGAAATTCGTTTGGTGGTGCCATAATAAACGAGGGGAACTCTCTGTTGAATGCCACGGCTCACAGAGTCGTGGCACACGTCTTTATTTCTTACGAAGATGACCAGGAGGTTTACACCCCCGTCTCGCCTGCACAGACAAGAATGTCTGTACTCCGCTTTGGCTTAGTGGCTTTCTGGAGTAGGAGCAACATCGCAGGATACATCGCAATCGTCATCGCCCTGGTCCCATTTGTCATCGTAACAGCTACCGGCAATGCCCCCTTTTGACCCTTGGGTGCCGTTGTAATGGAAGCTTTGGTTGACACTCCCGATGGCAGAACCAACATCTTCCAATTCCTGATTCACGTTAAAGGCAACTTCGCTTAATCCGACAATCATGCCGAGTACGCAAATGGTTGATACCAGAACCAGTTCAGCAGAAACAATGAAACCAGCTTCGTCGTTGTACAGTTTGTTGATGAGAGTCGTCATGGTGTGTCTCCGGTTCTCCAATGTGTGAATGATTTATTTGAGTCAGCTTGAAGTGTGTGACTTTGCTTGACTCGTGTTGTTAATTATGTAAAGCACCCTGTATGCCAAGCTTTACACTCAAGATGAAAACAGGCAGAAGAAACGAGAATCGAGAAGCTATAACCCATTCTTAGACAAGGAGTTATGCGCATACTCGAAGTTTTTTTGATCAGGGAAATCACAGAGTCAATCAAAACAGCACCATGTTGCAATAGATCAACAGAACAGAAAAAATATCCGAATAAAACGACATAACTCCATTCATGCAAGTGTGTTACAGCAATGATGCCCAGCGGGGTGATGATGTCGATTCGCAACGTTGTTTTCCATGCCTGATGCCTCGCGGGAAACTGGTGTTAAATTGCGGTTACAAAATAAGCATCTTGCCTGATCGAGCAGTATTATCTAGAATCAAATATCGATAACGTCAGATCTCAGACGGAGTTGCGAAACTCCTGCCCGATTTTTTGCGTTGGTGTCCCCTGAATAAAAAGTATCAAGGAGCCGTCTTATGCGGAGTTCCGTTTATCCTGCCTGGTTAGTTTGCCTTTGTCTCTCACTCACTCTTATCTGGACGCAGGTAACTTTTGCAGAAGAGCAGGATGATACTTACGAGCTGATGCGGCTGTTCGTCGATACCTTTGAAGAGATCGATCAAAATTACGTTAAAGATATCGACCGCAGAGAACTGGTTGAAGCAGCGATCCAGGGGATGCTCGTCAAGCTCGACCCGTATTCCAATTACATCAGCCCGGAAGACCTTTCTGCATTCGAGCAAGATGTACAACAGGAATTTGGCGGGATCGGCATTCAAGTCACTTTCGATAGAGCGCATCGCGAAATTGTCGTGATGACACCACTGCCGGGGACGCCAGCTTATAAAGCAGGAGTGCGGGCAGGGGATCGGATTATCAAGATAGATGACCACAAGGTGGCCGATTTTGAACTCAACAAAGAATTAAGCCAGGCGGTAAAACTTCTCAAAGGACCAACGGGGAAGAAAGTTTCTTTAACTGTCCGCCACGAACCCGTTAAAGTTGAAGGAAGTGATGGCAAGCCGACCCGAGGCGAAACGGAAACGATTGAAGTTGCTCGGGCGGTGATTCGTGTCGCGACTGTGATGGGTGACCGTTACAACGCCGATGGCACCTGGAATTTCATGCTCGATGAAGAAAAGAAAATTGGCTACATCCGCTTAACTCACTTCAGTCGTAACAGTGCAGCCGAACTACACGAGGCGATGGTTCAATTGAAAAAGCAGGGGCTGGCGGGCTTGATACTCGATTTGAGATGGAATCCGGGAGGACTGCTGACCGCTGCGACGGAAATTTCTGACATGTTTATCGAATCAGGGAAGATCGTCAGCACCAAGGGAAGAAAAACACAGGAACGCACCTGGCGAGCCAAAAAACGAGGCACGTTCTCTGACTTTCCGATGGCGATTATCATCAACAGATACAGTGCTTCAGCCAGTGAAATCGTCAGTGCCTGCCTGCAGGATCATCATCGCGCGGTCATCGTTGGCGAACGTTCCTGGGGAAAAGGTTCCGTACAAAATATTATCGAACTGGAAAGCGGGCAATCCGCTTTGAAATTGACGACCGCCAGCTACCATCGCCCCAGCGGAAAAAACATCCATCGATTCCCCGGCTCGAAAAAAGAAGATGTCTGGGGAGTGATGCCCGATGAAGATCATCAAATTCGATTTTCAAACCAGCAAATGAGAGACTGGCGAAACTACCGCAGCCAACGAGATGTACTCAGCGACAAAAAACCTGCCAAGAGTAATTTCGTCGATACACAATTGAAAGATGCACTCGGCTATATTCTTTCAAAAATGGACGGTTCGAAAGAAGAAAAAAAGGCGGAAGAAAAACCAGCTCCTGCAAAAAGTGAAGACAAAAAAGCAGCAAAACTGGATCGAAGATTCTTCGTGCTTCCGCTCAAAATAATCCTGTAAATGGATCGTGTGACGTACTTTGTGTCGCGAATTGCATGCAGGTTCTCGGTTGAGTGCCACGGCTCTGTAAGCACCGGTCAAACAATTACTGTCGTATCTATGAGCCGTAGGATGGCGTGCTTGCACCCATCAAATGCGGTTTCCAGCTTCATTGGTTTCATGCCGGTGAATCCATCGCCGGATCATAACTGTTCTGAGTCGAATGGCGGCGGCATCCGGACGGGCGTCTCTTGTTGATTCGCGAGTCGCGCTGGTCGTTCAGACCGCTGGCGGAATCTGATTCAATATTTAATTTCATTCTACATGGCGCCCATTCATAGCCACTTAGCGGAGTAGTATCGTAGATCAGGCTGTGCTTCACGGTTTGAGCCGCACGTCAACACAAGCCAGCGTGCCGTCTGCACCGCGGCAGTAGATGAGGCCGTTACAGAGTGTCGGGACGGTCCAGCATTGTTCGTGCATCACGCGGACTCTGCCGAGTTCGTGGAACGCATCGGGGGTTAATTTTGCGAGGACTAAATCTCCAGTATCACTCAGTATAATAAGATGATCTTTAGTTGCGGTCAGTGCGCCGCAGCCCAGGTCTCTTTCTTCCCAGGTGAGTTGACCGGTTTTCCAGTCGATGCAATTAATGGTGACTGTTCTCGGGTTATGCGAATTGCCATCCACGCCGTAAAGATATCCCTCATGCAGCACACACGAATTCATGTGATTTCGCATGTTTTTATTTTTATAAACTTCGGTCAACTCCTTGCCATCAAAATTAAGCAATGTACAGCCGATGTTGTAACCGGTCGAAATAAAGAGTTGTCCGTTGTGCCAGATTGGCGTTGTTGCATTCGTTTTGTAAGGAGAATCCCAAGGATAAAACGTCACTTCCTTGTGACTGCTCATATCAACAACTGAAACCCCTTCGTTGGTCAGATCACACAGGTATGGTTTATCTTTGAATGTAAACAGTTCGGGAGTGCCGTAGCCGGGCATGCGTGGGCGGGTTTTCCAATTGATTTTTCCTGTCTTTTTATCAACGCCAATCACAGAGCCGGCTTCAAGAACAATCTCGTCTCCATCAAGAATCGCAGAGCAGGAAAAGCCCCATTCGGGCAGGTCGATATCGAGTTCTTTTTTTAGCGAAATAGTCCAGATAATTTCGCCATCTTTCGCTTTCACTTTACGCACTTCGCCTTCACGGGAATTGAAGTAAACGAAATCGCCATCAATGGTAGGTGTTGCGCACGGTCCCCCTTTGTGAAGGTGATCGAGCAGAATGCAGGGGTACGATTTCGACCAGATTTCTTTCCCGCTGACCGCATCGAAACACCACATTGTTTCCGTTTCGGTTCCCGCAGGATGTCCCATTGTAAAGAGTCGCCCTTTATCGATGCTGACCGCGCTGTAGCCGATGCCAATTTGATTGACCCAAATCGATTTCGGAGGCGTTTCCCAGTTTCTGTTCCAATCGGTTTCCTGCGACATGCCATTATTTTGAGGACCACGCCAATGCGGCCAGTTGAATTTTTTCACCACTTTCTTGACGGGAATGACTTTAGGCCTGGACGTTTTCTCATTTTCAATTGAGTCTGTTTGATTGGCCTCTGTCTTTTTTTCAGATGAGTCAGTAGAACCGCAGCCGGAAAAAATCAGGAGTAGCAGAATCGCGAGCAATCCCCGGTTTGCGAAAGAGATTATCTTCGAAAGACCAGCGAACTGCATTGAGGGATTTGTATGTGGTTGCATCATTATTTTTGTTTTTCTATACGATACATCGCGGCGCGTGTTCGAATAAAGATTGCTTTTCCAAGTGGTGCCGGCGTTGCCATACAGCCATCGTTCAGATCATTTTCTGCGATAATGTTAAGCGAATCTCCCGGCTTCACAACGGTCGTTTTTCCTTTTTCATCACAAAAGTAAATATGCCCAGCCGCATAAATCGGCGAAGCCGAGAACGTACCGCCGATGCGATCCTGCCAGATAATTTCCCCGGTTGCAGCATCAACACAGGAGACGATGCCGTTTTTATCTGCAACGGTGTAAATTCTCCCCTCAACCAGCAACGGCGACGGCTTAGAAGGCATCGCTCGTTTGACGACCCATTTCACGTGTGTTTCTGTCACATTCCCCTTGACGTTGAATGGATCGATCGCGATTAACTCTCCTTTACCGAAACCAGTGCCGATGAAGATGTGCTTGCCATCAAACAGCGGACGATTCGCCGTTGAATGCTGTTTGAATTGAACCCACCAACGTTCCTTCCCGGTTTCCGGTTCATACGCAATGACCGCCTTGGCAAAAGGACTGATTAACAGTGGTTCTCCATCGATTACAAAAACAGCGGGCGTGCCAAAGGCTTTTTTGTGATCGCCATTATCCGTTTCATACAAATCGAGACGATCTTTCTTCCAGATCGTTTTTCCCGTCATTTTATCTAGCGCGACAATGTACTGAAAATCGTAACCGTCGAAATGAACAATCATCATATTCTTATAAACGATGGGCGAAGACCCCGCGCCGCGCCAGTGATTGCAGGGAAAATCCCGACGCTGCCAGATGATCTTTGCCGTCTTCACATCCAGGCACGCGGTGCCGTAAGTTCCGAAATGGACATAAACACGATCCCCGTCAACCACCGGCGTCGATGAAGCGTAACTGTTGGTGACATCGATTTCGCGCGGGCTTTCGTTCGTGAAAAGAAGATTGTCATGGATGATCTTTCCGTTTTTTGCATCAACACAAACAACGTACATCTTCTTGCCATCTTCGGTCGCGGTCGTCATCCAGATTCGCTCTTCTGAAATCACCGGCGATGACCAGCCCCGACCGTGAATGGAAGTTTTCCAGACGATGTTCCGACTTTTACCCTGGTCTTTTTCATCTTCTTTTGCCTCATGCCATCGAACAGGAGGCTGTGCTTTCATCGCCAGTCCACTGCCATTGGGACCACGAAATTCCGTCCAACTATCTTGGGCATCAGCAGGAACAGCGTAAACAAAACAAACCAGCAGCAAGCCGCACAACAAGGTTCTTATTACCTGCGGATATTGTATCGAAGACAAACTGTTTTTTACCATAAGTGCGTATTCCCGTGCAAAATTAAGAATCGAGTTTTGCAATCTTAACAGATATTTGATGAAGAGTGTAAAGTACGTCTCGCATAAAAAGAAAAATTCCTGTAAGCCGTACTTGCCCCATCAAATACGGTTTCCATCGCAATTGTTTAACGGCAAGCCGAAGGCGACTGCGTAGGCGGGCTGGCCAATGAACGCTTGCTGTTCAGCGAAACAATATCAAACGCCTCAGGTAAAATGCAGAGTGATGGCCGTTTCAATTCTTTCCTGTGATACCGTACATGGACAATAAAGGCACATTTGTTTAACGACAAGTAGAGTGTGATTTTTGAACCCTTCAGTAAAGCATACCTGCTTACGCAGTCGCCTTCGGCTTGCCGTTAAACGAATTCTCTGTCATTGTGCCGAATCTGTTGGACGCACCCCAGTGAAATACAAGCTGAAAATGCGGCAATTTGACTTGAAAAAGACGGCCTCCGAGAGTGTGAATAACTCTTCTGCATGTTATTATCTTGACGGTTGTTGAACTACCTTATATCAAGCAGGGTAGCCCATCCGCTTTTAGCGGTTGGGTTGCGTAGCAACAAGAGGCTCGCGGCATGTGGCTTCATTTTTTATTGGAAGTTTCAATGATACTGAACGCACATGGCGCGAGCATCTTGTGCCTGACGGCACCCAACCACTGAAGTGGTCGGGCTACCCTTATCATTTTTGTTTGGTTCCGATTTATCCGGGTTGGAGCTCCTTTTTCATCACACGAACAAGTTGGTGCGTCACGACGCACCCTACGATAAACCGGGAACTTATTTCGGGACTATTTTACTAAGCAGGAGAAAAAAGATGCCAGAGTATCGAATTGAACGGGATTCTATGGGCGAGGTGCAGGTGCCGGAGCAAGCTTATTACGGCGCACAAACACAACGGGCGGTCGATAACTTTCCGATTTCTGGCTGGACATTGCACCCGCATTTAATCCATGCGATGGGACTGGTAAAAATTGGTTGTGCGGTCGCAAATAACGACTTGGGTAAACTGACCGGTACCGGAAAGAATCCGCTCGACGCCAAACAGGTCGATGCGTTAATGAACGCCGCCAAAGAAGTTTCGCAAGGGAAGTTTGACGATCAATTCCCGATTGATGTCTTCCAGACCGGCTCTGGCACTTCAAGCAACATGAACTGCAACGAAGTAATCAGTAACCGAGCGATTGAACTTCTGGGAGGAGATCGATTCAGTGCAGAAAAATCGATTCATCCCAACGATCATGTCAACATGGGGCAAAGTACGAACGATACTTTTCCCACAGCGATTCATGTTGCAGTCGCCCAGGGAATCGATAAGCATCTCATTCCCGCTTTGAAAAAGTTCCAGGAGTCGCTGGCTAAAAAGGCGAAACAGTGGGATCACATCATCAAAATTGGTCGCACGCATTTGGCAGATGCCACGCCGCTTCGATTGGGACAGGAATTCAGCGGCTTTGCCCGTCAACTCGAACTTTCTGTTGAACGAGCCGGGCGGGCTTTGGAGGCTGTTCTTGAACTTCCCGTAGGCGGAACGGCTGTCGGCTCCGGGATTAACACGCATCCCGAATTCGGTTCCCGCGTTGCAAAATCGCTGGTCGAACAAACCAGCATTCCCTTTATTGAAGCCATCAATCATTTTGAAGC
This sequence comes from Planctomycetota bacterium, assembly GCA_024278285.1. Taxonomy (GTDB): domain Bacteria; phylum Planctomycetota; class Planctomycetia; order Planctomycetales; family Planctomycetaceae; genus Rubinisphaera. The sequence goes on along the minus strand of JAJRTM010000631.1, from coordinate 6,715 downwards.
CAACGCCCAGCGTGACGGGCTGGTAGAATGTCATGGTCAGTTGCGCGCGATTGCATCGACTCTATTTAATCTTTCCAACAACATCCGCTGGCTTGGTTCAGGTCCACGTTGCGGCTTTCACGAAATTGCAATTGCAGATCGGCAGCCAGGCAGTTCTATCATGCCCGGCAAAGTAAATCCGGTCATGTGTGAAAGTATGATGCAGGTCGCTGCCCGCGTCATGGGGAATGATCAAACAATTGCAATCAGCGGTGCCGCAGGCGGCAATTTCCAATTAAACATTATGATGCCGGTGATGGGGCAGACGGTGCTGGAAAGCATCTCGCTACTTTCCAGTTGCAGCGATGCGTTTGTTGAATTCTGTAGTGACGATCTTGAAGCAGACGAAAAAACCTGTAACGAAGCCGTCGAAAAAAGCCTGGCCATGGTGACAAGCCTGAACCCGTACATCGGCTACGAAAAAGCTTCTGCGCTGGCGAAGGAAGCGTTCAAAACAGGCAAAACAATTCGCGAACTATGCACCGAGCAAAAAATCCTCGACGCAGAAACGCTCAACGAAGCCCTCGACCCGATGCGAATGACAGAGCCTCATGCCGACTGATTTCCGTTTAGAAGTCAGTCGAATCGGTTCACTGCTCAACCGAAAAGTGAATCTCCCAGCACGGCTGGTTCATTCTGATAGCCGTAACTAAAAACTGTTTTCAAATAATTTTTGCACCGTACGTAAACTTTTACCGTTAGTAATATAGAAACCACATTCGTCAGGCTGGAAAGCCTAACCTACTTTTCAGGATTACGAGTTACACTGTCTGGTACAGTATTGATTCAAGTGACATCAATAAAAGGATTCATCTAAGTTGAGTAGACGCAAGGTGAATCACCCGTAAGACGGCTTTCCAGAGCCGTCTGTGAAGATGACCTGCACGTAAGACGGTTTTAGAAAACCGTCTTACGTGTCACTTTTTTAGTAAACCTGGCGCTGCCCAGCTAAACAGACATTGGTGAGGATAACTGATATCAAAACTCTCATTCGTTTCAGTTCTGTCATTGCTTTCTCGGCTTGCTGCCTGCTTATGCAACCATTGCTGGCTCAGGGGAAAAGTAAACCGGCAGTACCGTGGGCAGTTCTGAAATCTGCACCGGACCAGAAACCGTTACCAGGTACAAAGCCGTTAACGGATACCAGCGATCTGACTTCAAAAATGATTGCGGGGATTGATCGCTTTCTACTTCAACAGATTGATCAAGCAGCGGTTGATCGCCCCCGGCAATGGAAGCGGGATCTTTCCTCTCACGAAGCGTATGTTCGATCCATTGAAGCGAAACGAAAAGAACTTTCCGCGATTCTGGGAATGACTGATCCGCTTGTTTCGGGTGGCCGCTTTTCTTATCTCGGGCAGACTCACTCTCGCTCGGCTAAAGGATTTGTCAATCCCGGAGAATTTACTTATACCGTTCACGAAGTGACTTGGCCCACACTGGACGATATGAATGGAGCCGGGCTGCTGCTGATGCCAAGTGGAAAAGTTCATGGCGATATCATTGCGATCCCCGAGGCTGATCAGGTTCCCGAAGACCTTGTCTCTTCCGAAAATCTGAACAATTCTTACGCTCAAAAACTGGTTCGTTCCGGGTTCCGTGTTCTCATTCCGACCTTAATCAACCGAGATACTAACCGCTGGAACATGAGCAACCGCGAGTGGGCGCATCGTCCCAGCTTCGAATTGGGTCGAACTTTAGTCGGGTACGAAGTGCAGAAAGTTTTGGCTGCAATCAACATTCTGAAACAGACAAACGGCTCGAACAAACGCCCGCTTGGTGTCATCGGCTGGGGGGAGGGCGGACGGATCGCTTTGTACGCTGGTGCGTTGGATTCCCGTATCGACAGCACTGCGGTTTGTGGTTACTTTGCCTCACGACAAAATCTCTGGCAGGAACCGGCTGATCACAATCTGTTTGGCATCCTCAACACATTCGGCGATGCAGAAATCGCCAGCCTGATCGCACCACGAGCGTTAATCATCGAAGCCGGCAAGTACCCCACTTACTACTACCGCGCCAACGCAGAAAATGGCTTGGAAGTTGTTGAAGATCACTACACCAAACTCAAAGGGAAGCCAGGCAGATTACACATTCCCAGCAGCAAGGAGATCAAAACGGAATTCGCACGAGCCAGTAATTTCGTCGCCCATCTGGAACCTCAAATCCCAACGCTGGAACTAATCGAAACCGAATCGGCTGTATCAGACGAAACGCTGACCGCTTTTATCCGCAGCTTGTCCCCGCATGCCTCTTTGAAATCAGAGGTCAAACCGATGAAGCTGACATCACGGGATCTCGCAAAAAAACGGCACAACGATCAACTGGCAGAAATCCTGCGTCACAATCAACGTTTGCTACAACTGGCGTACGAATCCAGAATCGCCTTTATGAAAAATGTGCAAACAGATTCGGTTGCAAACTTCGAAAAATCAACAAAAGCGTACCGAAAAATATTCAGAGAAGAAGTGATTGGTGAATTCGTCCAAGATCTTCTCCCGGCGAATGCCCGTTCCCGAAAATATCAGGAAGGCCCCAAAACAATCAGTTACCAGGTGGAAATGGATGTTTTTTCCGATGTCACCGCGTATGGCATTTTGACGTTGCCTAAAGATTTGAAACTCGATGGTTCGGAAAAACGCCCGGTCGTGGTTTGCCAGCACGGACTCGAAGGCCGCCCGCGTCACACCGTTGGCGAGGAAGGCTACAGAGCCTACAAATCTTTTTCGACACACCTTGCAGAACGCGGTTTCATCACTTTCGCACCGCAAAATCCTTACGTTCTGTTTGATCGTTTTCGCACGTTACAATTCAAAGCACAATCAATCGGACGGACTCTGTTTTCGATCGCAGTGCCTCAACATCAGCAAATGACCGACTGGTTGAAAACGCTTCCTTTTGTTGATGGCAAACGGATCGCCTTTTACGGTATTTCCTACGGCGGAAAATCGGCGATGCGGATTCCGCCGCTGGTTGGAAATTATGCCTTGTCGATTTGCTCTGCCGATTTTGGAGAGTGGGTCTGGAAAACCGCTGCGACTGATAATCTTTCTTTGCGATACAGCTACACCAACAAGGGGGAATACGAAATCTTCGAATGGAACCTGGGCAGCACGTTCAACTACGCAGAAATGGCAGCCCTGATTTGCCCGCGTCCCTTCATGGTGGAGCGTGGTCATTTTGATGGCGTTGAACCGGATGATCGCGTTGCCCAGGAATACGCCAAGGTGCGGTTTTTGTATCAGGCACAATTAAAAATTGGAGACCGGGCCAAAATCGAATTCATCGCCGGGCCACATGCGATCCACGAAAAAGGAAGTTACGAATTTCTCCACAAACACCTCCACTGGCCCACACCGAAAACTGAATTTTAAATCGTTTAACGGTAAGCCGAAGGCGACTGCGTCAACAGGTTTGCTTGACCGGAAGGTGTCGAACCGCGAATAAACGTGAATTTTCGTGAATCAATTTTCTTCTTTCGTGTTTTCGTTTCTTTCGTGGTTCTTTAAGAGAATGTCTATTCATTCAAAAAAAGTTTGAACGGAGAGTGGACATTCTTGTCTGCCTTGATTACGGGAGGCTCAAACAGGACAGACTCCGAATGTCTGTACTACTAACGGTAAAAGTTTGCGAACGGCTCGCAAATGATAGAAAAATATCAGTTTGGTTACGGCTATCAGAATGAACCAGCCGTGCTGGGTTGCTTTTTGAATTGACCACGAAAGAGACGAAAAACACGAAAAAAATGAGGTTCTTCCTCTATTTTTATGGCTGAAGATTTGAAAAAGCCACGGATGAGCACTGATTTTCACGGATAAATTCTTCTACAGAAGCAAAACAACAGAATAGGACTCTTTCTTCCTGGTAGCATTGCTAGAAACGCTTGTTTTGAGAGTCGTAGCAAAAACGGCAGCTTGAAAATTTACGCAAGGCACAAAAAAGAGTTCTTATTTATTCATTTGACGTAACAATTCAGAGGAGGGTGGACCGGATCAGATTGTTATTTGAAAGGCTTGAATAGTCGAGAAATTCGACACAAGCTGCTCTCAGAACAGGAAACGTCATTCCCAGCCACTCATCATTGAATAGTTATCATTTAACATAAATAATGTCGTTGTTATTTGAGTGGCATTTTTATTGATCTGTGTTTAATCCGTGTACATCCGTGGCTCTTTTTCTTTCAGCCATTAAGTTCTGCGAAGAACCAAAAATGATAAGGTCAGTAGTAAAATGGAAACCGAACAGGAATGGTTCGACGTTGTTGATGAGCAGGATCGCGTTATTCGCAAAGCACCACGGGAAGAGGTTCATCAAAATGGCTTGTTGCACCGGGCTGCCCATATTTGGGTATTCAACACCGCGGGAAAGTTGCTGATCCATCGCCGGGCTGCGGGGAAGGAAGAGGAGCCGCTCAAACTGACATCATCTGCATGTGGGCATCTCAGTGCGGGGGAAAGCTACGAACAGGCTGCGCAGCGGGAACTGTTGGAAGAACTTGGTTTACTAGCTGAATTAAAGTTCCTGCACAAAATTCCGTCCGGTTCGGAAATCGGTTACGAACATACAACGCTCTATTCCTGCATCAGCGATGAAACGCCGACACCCGATCCGCGTGAAATCATTTCGTTTGAATACGTGAGCCTGTCCGAATTGAAAAAGCAAGTTGAACAAAACCCCGAAGATTACACCAATCCGTTTCGTTTGTTCTTCACATGGTATCTACAAACAGTTCCCGAGGTTAACTGATGAAAACAATCGAATCCGCAAAATCATTTCTGGATCAACAAAATAATGTCGCCATCTGGTATGCTCGGTATGAAGGGCGTTGCGAAGCGATTCGGTACGCGAACGAAAAGTTTTCGCAAACATTCGGCATCCCCATCGATCAAATCATCGAGCGGGCACGCTACCAACTGGTCAATCCGCCAGAAACTCCTGCAGAAACAATTGAGCAATACCGGAACGAAGATCTCGAAGCGATCAACCAAGGTTACTTCTTCAGTTGCAACCCCATTGAACCGGGGAAAGAGATCGTGGTAATCAAACTGCGATTCGATCAGGGAATACTCGGCTTGTTCAAAATTATTGATACAAGGCAAGATGACGGTGATTTTACATTAAAAAACCTGGATGAAGAAATTACCCGCATACTACAACAATTGCAACCAGATTTATTATGAATCGCGTAGAGTGCTGAACTCTTTGGTTGGTACAACTTTTTCCTGATATCTGGATGCCACGTCTCCTGCTGCTTTGCGAAGGCAATTGGCTGCTTGATCATAGTCATAACCTCGAATATACCTTTCTGCTTTTTGAAAATCTGTTTTCTTTTATGATGATTCCTTCTTTGGAATTTCCAGAAAGTGACTTGAAGCACCATTGGGAATTGTTCGCTCCGATCAGGCGGCGGAATTCTCGGAAGAAGCCGAGGTCGTGGGTGAGGATGATTTTTTGATAGCTGTCGAAAGTATCGAAAACCTTTTTGTCGTTCGCGTCGTACAGATCTGCCAGAAAATGAGCCGACCAGGCGATGGAGTTTGTTTTGCCCGAACCTGCCGAATGCTGAATCAGATATTTCTGACCGGCTCCTTCGTCCAGAACCGCTTGCTGAAGTTTGCGGGTTGCATCAAGCTGATGAAAGCGAGGAAAGATGATTTTGGTGATCTGCTTTTTCTCATCACGCTCAGCGACCATGTAACGCCCGAGAATTTCCAGCAGACTGTCTCGCTGCCAGACCTGTTCCCACAAGTAAGCGGTGCGATGCCCGTTGGGATTGAGCGGATTCCCGGCTGCTCCGTTGTCGCCCTGGTCAAACGGCAGGAATGTTGTTTGTAATCCGGCCAGCTTCGTGGTCATCCTGACTAAACTGCTGCTGACTGCAAAATGCAGTAATGCTCCCGACGGAAATGAGAGTAGCGGCTCGGGTGCCTGGCCTTTCGGGCTGGGATTGCGATCTTTTTTGTATTGATAGACGGCATCATCAATGCTCTGCGTGTTATCGGTCTTCAGTTCGATGGTTGCAATCGGAATCCCGTTCAGGAACAGCACCAGATCGATATTGTTTTCATTATGCAGCGAATAATGAACTTGCCGCACGACTCGCAGACGATTGGCAGCGTAGCGCGTCATAATGTCCGGGTTCATCGCCAGCGCCGGCTTAAACTGGGCCATCTTGACAGTGCTGCGCACGCCAAGCACATCAAACCCGTTGCGAATTACGTGCAGCGTTCCACTTTTATCGAGCGAATCCCGTAGCCGTTTCAACAACGTCGCCTCGGCTGCGTTTCCTGCACCCAACCGGGTGCAGAACGCTATTTGTGAGATGGTGGTATTTTTGTAGAATGTGTGCTTAGGAATGGGGGGGCCTGTTTTGACGTAACTCTAACAGTTCATGGGGGATGCAAGGATGCAATTGTCTGATCAGGATTTGGGAAAAATCAAAGATCGCGCCCGGCAGTGGGGATAAATTATCAGCGAAGAGACTGTCGGCCCCGAAGGGCCTGGCTTGGACGTTTCCTTCACCAACATGGAAGATGTCTGGGTGGCGGCAGCCGAGGGGCTAACCGAAGGGGTGGCCGGCGAGGCACTCAGCAAGCAGGCAGAAAATTTGCAAACCGAGCAAGCCTGTCCGCCATGCGGGGCGAGTTGCGAACTCGAATCGCAAGAGCGGACGATG
>JAJRTM010000630.1 GCA_024278285.1 Planctomycetota bacterium | reverse complement strand
GCAGGGTTTGCACCGCTGACAGCCTGGTTTGTCTTTCTTTTCATTAAACGAAAATGGGGAGAGACCGCCGGCTGGCTGGGGGCGATTATTTATCTCACGATTCCGTGGACTTATCGAATTTCGATCATCGCGTACACCGAAGGGGGGCTGTCTCTTTATTTGGCTGCAACTATCTTGGCAACCACGGTGACAATCGATCTGCTTGAAAAGAAGAAGAAAAAACTGGGGGCCTGTTTGTTATGCACCGGTTTTCTGGCAGGCAGTGCAGCGGCGTGTAAATATCCCGGATTGATTTCGGTCACAATCCCAATTTCGTTTTTTATTCTTGGTTATTATTTACGTTCCGTTTTCAAAAAAGAACGTGCTTGGAAAGAGGTCGGGGTGGCGGCCTCGCTGTTTATTCTGGGAACGCTTTTCAGCTTCGGTCCCTGGCTTGCCAAGAATGTGCATGAAACGGGCAACCCGGTTTACCCGCTGCTTTATTCGGTTTTCGGAGGAGCCGATTGGGATGCACATCTCGATGAAAAATGGAAGGCGGCTCACAGCCCGGACCATCATCACCTTTCCAATTTATGGACAAGTTTTGTTGATGTGACCAGCATCAACGATTGGCAATCGCCTTTGGTCTTTGGATTTAGCGTGATCGCGGTTGCTCTTTTTTTTCGCAAAAGTAGAAGAGTCTTCTGGATTTCAAATTATCTCGTCTGGTTGTTTTTAACGTGGTGGATTTTAACGCATCGCATAGATCGTTTCTGGGTGCCGATGTTGCCTGCAGCATCGATATTAGCAGGTGTCGGAGCGGGCTGGCTGCTCAGCAAGATGAAAGGATATTTTGCGATTCCGTTACTGATCCCGATCATCTTCAACCTGGCATTTATCACGACAGAATTATGTGGTTACAACGCCTATTTAATTCGCCTCAACGATGCAAAAAGAATAACCGCGAACATCACATCGCCGGAAGTCGTTTATTTGAATCGATACAACACTTCGCGGCCCGGACGAGTTCTTGCGGTTGGGGAAGCGGAACTGTTCGATGCAGAATTTGAGTACGATTACAACACCGTGTTCGATTATTCGCTGTTCGCTTATTGGATCGGTCAGCCTGATCCTGATTCACCAGAAGGAGAATGGAAGAATCGTTCCGCCAAAGAAATTCAAGAGAAACTTTCTTCAAGAAACATCAACACAATACTCGTCAACTGGCAGGAAATTCTTCGTTACCGAACCAGTTACAAATATACCGATTTCGTCACGCCGAAACGATTTCAATATCTGCAAGATGAAAAAGTGATTGGTCCGCCGCTCGAACGAACTCCGTTTTATCAGGAAGCAAAAACACTTTCCGATCAACAACGAACCGAAATCGAAAACTGGGCGCCCGAGTTACTGGTAGAAATCGAAGGCAAACTCTACTTCATCACCACACAGATTTTCCCCGTATTACTGGGATTTGAACCACGAATGGACACCCATTAACACGAATATTCTATTTGAAACTTCAGTTCAAAGTGTAGGATGGCGTGCTTGCACCCATCAAATACGGTTTCCAGTTCATAAGCCTCATGCCGGTGAATCAATTGCAGAATTATAACAGGTCCGCTCTCATTTTTTTTATTGAACATAACCCGGCACGCGAAGATGGGTGCAAGCACACCATCCTACGATACAGCAGTTACAGTTGCGACAGAATTGATTGAGCGATGCGAACAAATCGATCAACAATCAAAACTCTGCATTTTTTGGTGTTCGTGGGAACGGGATACAGTCGCGAATGTTTTGCATGCCGGTTAGTAACTGAATCAGGCGTTCGAAGCCGAGGCCGAAACCGGAGTGCGGGATCGTGCCAAATTTTCGCAAATCCGTGTACCACCAGTAATCTTCTGGATCGAGATCACATTCTTTCATGCGGTCTTCGAGAACATCGAGCCGTTCTTCGCGCTGGCTGCCGCCGATAATTTCTCCGATGCGAGGCACAAGCACATCCATCGCGCGGACCGTTTTGCCATCTTCGTTACATCGCATATAAAACGGTTTGATGCTGCGTGGGTAATCGTACAGAATGATCGGCTTTTTGAAATGCTCTTCTGTTAAATATCGTTCATGTTCCGATTGCAGATCGTGCCCCCATTCAACCGGGAACTCCCATTCCTTTTCTGCTGAAGTGAGAATCGAAACCGCATCGGTATAACTGAGTCGATGAAATTCATGCTCCAAAATATGATGCAATGTTTCGAGGACCGTTTTATCAATTCGCAAATTGAAAAACTCCATGTCCTCTTTACACGATTCCAAAACATAAGAAATGACATACTTAATGAAATCTTCCGCGAGCCGCATGTTGTCATCCAGATCGGCAAAAGGAACTTCCGGTTCGACCATCCAGAATTCTGCCAGGTGGCGAGTTGTGTTGGAATTTTCAGCCCGAAACGTCGGACCGAATGTGTAGCAGGGGCCAAGAGAAGTCGCAAAGATTTCTGCTTCGAGTTGACCGCTGACGGTTAATGAAGCCGGCTTCCCAAAGAAATCCTGCGAGTAATCGATCTCCGTTTGCACTCTCGCCAGCTTTGCCAGATCGAGCGTGGTCACGTGAAACATTTCGCCCGCCCCTTCACAATCACTCGTGGTAATAATGGGCGTATGTATATTTATAAAGCCGTTTTCCTGGAAGAAGTTGTGAATCGCAAACGTGGCTGCATTACGAACCCTGGCGATCGCGCCGAACGTATTTGAGCGAGGCCGCAGGTGGGCGATCTCCCGCAGATATTCGAAGCTGT
>JAJRTM010000629.1 GCA_024278285.1 Planctomycetota bacterium | reverse complement strand
TGGCAATCGCGATCACAAACAAAACGGCTGCGGTCGTCCACCAATCAGTAAAGCTAAGTAGTGCAAAAAGCACAAAGGAGAGAACCATTCGAGACATCGAAATGATATTCGGAGCATTCCAGATTCGTTCTCTCATTTTGTTCTCCAATCATAGAATATAGTTACAAAGGGAGAATGAATCATAGCCACACCGCGAGATAGACAAAAGAGATACGCTACATGTTACTTGCAGGGAATTACACTTTGAGCTTGACAAGATTTGAGGATCGATGCTATCCGGTTACTTCTGAAACACGATTTGTTTGTATTCGGTGTGGTATGACAGATGCCAGTAGCAGAACAGAGTTACGAGGCCCTTATGAAGTTCCCTGCCAATTTATTGATCACCAAGTTTGCCAGAAAAATGGTCATGCTTGGGGTCGTTATTGGTAGTGGTACAAGTGGTTTGTCTCTGCATGCTCAGGAGTGGGAGGCTCGTTTTCAGTATCAGCAATACCGTGTTCATTCGCAGGTTTCGGCTCGTGAAATAGCAGCGGGGATCAAAGATTTGAACTCTTTGAAGCAGACATTAAAAAAAGAATTACAAATTAAATTGTCTGACCAGCCGATTGAATTGTACATTTTTTCGTCACAAAAAAACTATCGAACTTATGTAGGCCCCCGTGTTCCGGAAGCAGTTAACAGGCCGGCTGTTTTCGTGAAAGGACCGGATGCGTTATGGGTTTATGTTGTTTACCGTCGCGGTTGGGAAGTCGATTTACGGCATGAAATAACGCACGCCCATCTGCATGGTTCTTTACCCTATTTACCAATCTGGCTTGATGAAGGATTGGCGAAATATTTTGAAATGCCTGGTTCAAAGCAAGGTTTTAATAAGGCGTTGCATCAGAACCTTGTCTGGCGTCTGCGTTTTCGGCGAGGAATTCGTTCAACGGACCTGGAGAAACTGAACAACTTTGTTGAAGTTCGTCCGGAACATTACCGTGACAGTTGGGCCTGGGTTTATTATTGCCTGCATTCCTCGCCGGAGAATCGCGAGTTTTTCCAAAAATATTTGCTGGAAATTCAAGCGGAAGAAGTTCCTGGTCCCTTCTTCGAAAATCTGACTCGATTTTCGCCCGATTACAATCAGCAGGCAGTCCGTTTTTATCGAAACCACAAATAGCGGGCCTGGTATCGATTTGCTTGCAAGAACTCTTGTAATTAGTTCAAGCATTTTACACTTGGAAACAAGCTTGAAAATCAAAAAAGCAAGGAATGCGTCAGCAAATCAATCAATCTTTTCCGAATAATGCAAAAAAGCTACAGTAACCCTTACAACCCAACCGATGTTCGGTGATGGAGCGGGATTTTCGTTCCTGACAGAACTTGTTTCTGTTAACGCTTGGCAGTATCCGTTCCATAAAATTTAACAAGGCGGAGCACAGTTGGGCGATCCTTACACAATGTTGTGTGAGGGAGAGTGCATCGACTAAATAGTGATCTCCACACAGGAAGGACCAGGGATGAAAGGTTTCAATTTATTGAAGGGAGCTGCCGTCGGCTTGGCGTGTTTGGGTATGGTTTTACCACAAACGTCAATGGCAGCAGGCCCGCAGACAGCTCAGGTAGCTGCACGAGTACAAATTGCAGATGTCTTACTGACCAACGGCACCCTCACGGGGAAAGTTGTTAACGCACAAGGACAAATCCTTGGTGGTAGCGTTATTAAAGTAAGCCTCGGCAATAAAGAAGTCGCCAGCGCTGTTGCTGGAAAAAACGGCGAGTTCGAAGTCAAGAACCTCACCACCGGGGTTTATCAGATTTCTACAGGACAAACAAAAGCTGCTGTCCGACTGTGGGAAGGTCAAGCTGCACCTCCTTCAGCTAAGAAAAACGTTTTACTGGTCAACGGACCAGTCACGCGTGCTCAGTTGCTTGCTGGTGGTCTTGGTAACTTAAGCAGAACACAACTTCTTGTTGGAGGTGCCCTGATTGCTGGTGGTACTACCGCGATTGTTGTTGCAGCTAACAACAATGACGATCCACCAGCCAGTCCCTAGTAGATGTAATAATATGATTTGATGCCTGTCCTTCAGGAAATCATCTAACAATAGAAAAGCCCATTCTCTTTGAGAGTGGGCTTTTTTACGTTTAATATCCATAAATGAACCAGCAAAAGAAGAACCGGGCATCGTAATTGCGTGTAATTTAATCTGTTAATTAAGAAGAGTAAAAAAACTGGTTATTAAGGGGATTGCCAGGGGAATCAGAAGTCGTATTGTTGAAATCTGTGCTTTACGTGTAATATCTACAACACTCTTGAGACAAGCCTTCAATTTATTGTACTTTTTGTTACGTTGAAAAATGTCTCGATCTCGTGAATCACATCCTTTGCATCTCTTGTATCTTATAGGATTCATTCTGAAATTTGCGTAAGGCACATAGAAATTGACAGTTAGTAAGAAATGGTAATAATCGTTCAGGTCTGGGGTCGATAAACGAAGTGTAGCGTTACCAGAAAAATACCATCTGATAACGTTGAGAGATGGATCAAAGTCGATATCAAAGCAGCGGAGGCAAATTGTGTTGAGTGCTTTTCAATTAAATCGAAATAATAAAAAACAACTTCTGCCAGGCGGAAGGCTGCTTATTCCTGCCATGCTGGTTGCATTTTGCTTAACCACAAGCGAATCCCAGGCACAAAAAAAAGAGATTCCCTCCAACCATCCTTACGTCCCCGTGCTGAAACTGGCGTATGCAGGGTTGGAAGCAGTGAAAGAAGTGAAGGACTACCAGGCAGTTTTGACCAAACGAGAGTACCTTGGCAAACGTCTTGTCACGCAGCAGGTTGAAATAAAAGTCAGGCACCAACCATTCAGTGTTTATCTGAAATTTCGCGAGCCATTTGCTGGTCGTGAAGTCCTTTTCGTGGAAGGGAAAAATAATAATAGCCTGCTGGCTCACGAAGGATCCGGACTCTCTTCTCTGATTGGGACCGTGACGCTGCCTGTCAATTCGCGTGATGCGATGAAGGGAAACAAGTATCCGATTACCATGATTGGCATCGAAAACATGGTGGAAACATTAATTAAACAGTGGGAATCTGAAACGCAATATGGCGAATGCGATGTCAAATACTACCCGAATGCCAAGCTAGGCAATGTGATGTGCAGGGTCGTCGAAACTTCTCACCCGACTCCGCGAAAACAGTTTCGCTTCAAAAGAACCCGACTCTATCTGGATAAGGAAACAAACCTGCCGATTCGCTGTGAGTGCTACGGCTTCCCCGCTCGCCCTGGTGATCAATCGCCACTTCTTGAAGAGTACACTTACACCAATCTGCGCACTAATACCGGTCTGACAGACTTCGATTTTGATCGCCGAAATCCGAATTATCATTTTTAATTCTGTCAACTGCAGGATGGATGACGATTTGAGATATTGACGGCATCTTGTATCACGATAGATTGAAATCAGTCATGCGGATGCTTCTGATTGGAAATGCGGAGAGTCCCTATTGCTGCGAAATTAAAGAAGCTGCAACACAACAACAAATTGAATGTGACATCGTTCCGTTTG
>JAJRTM010000628.1 GCA_024278285.1 Planctomycetota bacterium | reverse complement strand
TTGATGATCAGAATAAGCGAGGCCTGAAAAACAATACCTCGGGTTGCTACGCAACTCAGACAACCCTGAACGGGATTGTCTGAGCTACCCGGTCTGACTAAAAAATTAATTCGCGAAAATTCACGTTTATTCGCGGTTCGGCATCTTCTCAAAAAGCAAACCGGTTTACGCAGTCGCCTTCGGCTTGCCGTTAAACAATTTTCCTCTTCTTTCGTGTTTTTCGTTTCTTTCGTGGTTCAAATCTTTGTTTGGTTGCGGCTATGCCGCGCTGGGCTTCACGTTGTCGCATTCCACCTTCAAACACCTCCTGCCGTTTTGTACGTTTGGTTTGGTTGACCGTACAAAACTTACCGGGGTATCATCTATCGATGATCTCATCACATTGTCGTGACCACTGCGTCAATTGGACTTCGCCAGTAGAAGGCAGGCTCGCCACGACAGGAGGCCGAATCAAGTTCACATAAATCGTTGCGGACTGGCAGTTCACTTCCAGTTGCTCTCTACCCCATCTTGCGATGACGCAGTTACCATGTTCAAACCAAACACAGACAATGACTTTCACCCTGCAAATTCAACACGCTCACAGACGCACCCTTCTTGTTGCTTCGCAACCCAACCGCGATGCGTCTGCGCCATCCCGTTTTTTGTTTGACACAAAACTTGACTCAAACAGAACTCAATTGAACAAGCATTTGTTTGAACAGTCGTAGCAAAAACTGGAGTTTAGAGATATACGCCAGGCACAAAAAAGAGTTCTTATGGTTACCATTTTCCCGTTATTGTTTAATCAATACTCAAGCGTTATTTTCCACTGTAACTTCAGTTTGGTTGCACCAGGTTTCAAGAGATTCTGTTAGTGCCTTGCGGTCGATTGGCTTGGTCAGGAAATCGTCGCAGCCTGAGTTGATGCACTTTTCCCGATCGTGCGACATCGCGTGCGCGGTGAGTGCCAGTATCGGGAATTGATAGCCGGCTTCTCGCAGTTCGGTGGTTGCAGAATATCCATCGAGAATTGGCATCTGCATATCCATTAAAACAATCGCGTACGGCTTATCCTGTTTCCAGGCTTCAAGAACGCTGTCGACTGCTTCTCGACCATTAACTGCATAATCGCAAGGGTAGCCATTCTTTTTCAGTAAAAAGCCAAGTAGCTTGCGATTATCCGGACTGTCATCAACAACCAGAATACGAGCTTCCTGGGCCGAAGAAACTAACTCTGATGCTTTTGCATTGTCTGCTTTAGTCTTCTGTTCTGGTTGAACGACGTCTGCTTTTTGTAAGACAAATTCAGCAACAAATGTTGTTCCAACGCCAAGCTGGCTTGTTGCAGACAAATCGCCTCCCATCATTTGGGATAGCCGTTGAGAGATAGAAAGCCCTAAGCCGGTCCCGCCAAACTTTCGTGTGGTGGAAGTATCTGCCTGTGAAAATGGTTTGAAGATGGACTTAATGTTTTCTGAAGAGATACCAATTCCGGTATCGGTCACAGAAAAACGAACCAGGAATTTATTCTCATTATCGGAAACGGGTTTTGCGGCAAGATGGACAGTGACCGATCCGCGATGCGTAAATTTGACAGAGTTCCCAATGAGATTAACCAGAATTTGCCTGATACGTGTCGGGTCTCCCAGAAGATGGTCTGGGACATCAGCATCGATTTGGGAGATCAGTTCCAATCCCTTCCCTTCCGCCTTGTGCTTCATCAGCCCGACAGTATCTTCCAACAATTGCTTTGTCGGGAGGGTGGTCTGTTCCAATTCGATTTTCCCGGCTTCAATTTTTGAAATATCCAGTATATCGTTAATAATCATCAGCAGGTGCTCGCCGTTTCGCTGAATTGTCCCGACCGCTTTTTCTTTTTCTCTCTCACAGGCAGAATCATCGGAAAGCATTTCTGAAAAACCGAGAATGGCTGTCATTGGCGTGCGGATTTCGTGGCTCATGTTGGCCAGGAATTCAGACTTACTTTTTGTTGCCTGCTCGGCTTGCCGTTTTGCATCGAGTAATTCGTCGGCTCGGTTTTTCAATGCTTCTCGATCCGCCTTGCGTTCTTCTTCAAGGTGCATCGCATGAATTAAATGGGCACACGATTTGAGGTACGGCTTGAGTAGCTCGTACTCTCGCTCTTTAATACGCTGCGGTGCGTTTGCCAACCCGACGATACCAAGCACTTCGTTGCCGTAAAGTAGTGGCATTCCCAGGAAATTCTGGATCATGGGATGACCGGTGGGATAAATTGAAGTGTCTGCTGCATCAATTGGGTTTTCAAGACTGAGCGCGTTTTTTGTTTCCAGAATGGTGCCGAATACTTTTGTCTTTCCTCCAAAAATAACCTGTTGGTTTTCATGCCGATTCAGAAACTGAGCAACATAAGGATTGGTCGACTGATTGCAAACTCCACGGACCTGTAATCCATCGGCACTATTTTGGGAGGAAAACTCAGCGATAAACCCCAGTTCACAATCGGTGTAAACGGTAAGTCGCTTAATCAGATGATCGAAAAATTGTTTGGAGTCTCCAGAGATGAGGTAATTTGTCTGCAAATCACCGACCAGATTCAATAGATTGAAATGATCGCGAAAATCGTTTTCGATTAATTTCCGCTGACGCATTTCTTCACGAATTTCGGCCAGTTGATG
>JAJRTM010000627.1 GCA_024278285.1 Planctomycetota bacterium | reverse complement strand
AGGAGATTTTGGTCGGTTTGGAAAAATCGGCTGCCAAGTATGGCGACTCCATCGTTTCGGTTGGTGTCGATACCTGGGGGGTCGATTATGTGCTGATGTCGAAAAAAGATGAGATACTTGGCATTCCTTACAACTACCGCGACCCACGAACCGAAGGGATACTTGATGCTGCCTATCTGCAAGTTTCGCAGGAAGAGATTTTTGCGAATTCCGGAGTGCAGTTTATGGAGATCAACACGTTGTATCAATTGCTGGCGATGCAGCGTGATCATCCGTTTGTGCTCGAACTGGCTGATCGATTGTTGATGATCCCCGATTTCTTTCACTGGCTGTTATGTGGTTCGCGGGTTGTGGAGTTCACGAACGCGACAACGTCCCAATGTTTTCATCCAACCGAAAACGACTGGGCATTCAAAATGCTTCGCAAGTTTGAACTCCCCACCGATCTGTTTCCGGAAGTGGTGCCCCCCGGAACGACACTCGGAACACTGCGGGAACATATTGTCAAACAGACCGGCTTGAAGAAGATTGCAGTGGTGGCTCCGCCAACTCACGATACCGCAGCGGCTGTGGCAGCGGTTCCGACGGATCAGACGGGAAAAGCGAATTGGGCCTACATCAGTTCCGGCACCTGGTCGTTGATCGGTGTTGAAGTTCAAGAAGCGATCCTTACCGATGAAGCCCTCAAAATGAATGTCACCAACGAAGGAGGTGTTGACGGGACATATAGGCTACTCAAAAATGTGATGGGCTTGTGGCTCGTTCAGGGATGCAAACGCTCTTTTGAAAAACAGGGGAATTCGCTTGATTATTCACAGTTGACCGACCTGGCAAGAAACGCCCAGCCGTTCCGTTCGCTGGTCGATCCGAACGATCATCCGTTTTTGCATCCCGATAACATGGCGGAAGAAATTCAAACCTGGTGTTCACGAACGTTCCAGCCGGTTCCTGCAACTGAAGGACAACTCGTGAGATGTGCGCTCGAATCTTTAGCGTTGAAATATCGAAACGTACTTGAAGGGATTGAGCAGTTAACGAATGAAAAAGTGGAGGTGATTCACATCGTGGGGGGGGGCTCCAACAGCGATCTGTTGAATCAGTTCACCGCCAATGCGTGCGGCGTTCCCGTGGTGACCGGACCGGTTGAAGCGACCGTGATGGGGAATTTGCTCATTCAGGCGCGAACCGCAGGAGGCATCAACACGCTGGCAGAAATTCGCGAAGTCGTTCGTAACTCAACCGATTCAAAACGATTCGAACCGACCGACAAGGCAGCCTGGCAGGAAGCGTTTGAACGTTTTGGTGCGTTGTTGAAATATTCACATAACGATTGAGAATCTACCGAATGACATCACACATTTATCTCGATCATGCGGCGACCAGCGCACCAAAGCCGATTCAGGTGGCGGAGCGGATTTGTCGGTACTTTCGCGAAGAAGGACTTTCGGCGGGGCGGGGCAGTTACGCTCGGGCGGAAAATATCGGGCGAGAAATTTCGGTTGCCCGGACCGCGCTGTCTGTTTTACTGGGAGCGGAGTCGCCTGAGAGGATTGTCTTGACGCATAGCGGGACCGAATCGTTGAACCTTGCGATTCAAGGAGTATTGCGGCCCGGCGATCATGTCGTGACATCCGTTCTGGAACATAATTCAGTGCTGCGACCGTTGGCATCACTTGAAGAACGCGGGATGATTGATGTTTCTTATGTGGAGCCGAACGATACGGGGGTGATCGAACCGGAGGCGATTCAAAACGCGATGAAGCCGGAAACGAAACTGGTGGCCATCGTGCATGTTTCCAATGTGCTGGGGACGATCCAGCCGGTTCAGGAAATTTGTGAACTGGCACGTCAGCAAGGGGCATTCAGTTTAATTGATGCTTCGCAATCAGTCGGGCATTTGCCAGTGGATGTGAAACAGATCGGCTGCGACCTGCTGGCGGCACCTGCACATAAAGGATTGCTTGCCCCGTTGGGGACCGGGATTCTTTTTGTACGCAGCGGGATGGAAAAAGAATTGCAACCGCTTTTGTTTGGCGGCACGGGAACCAAAAGTGAATCGCCCAGACAACCGGTTGAACTCCCCGAGCGGTATGAATCGGGCAGTCTGAATGTTCCCGGATTGCTTGGATTGGCCGCAGCGCTAGAAATTGTCACTCCGGAATTTGTTGAGCAGGAATCGAGCCGACAAGCCGAGTTGACAACGCAACTACTGGAAGGTTTACGTGAAATCCCCGGCGTCAAAATCTATCCTGAGTCAACACCATCAGAAAATCGGATTGGTGTGGTCAGCCTTTCGGTTGGCGATCACGATCCACGAGTGATTGGCACGATTCTGGATGAACATTTTCAAATAGAAGTTCGCACCGGATTTCATTGTGCCCCGAAAACGCACGACTGGCTTGAAACAACATCACTCGGCGGAACGGTTCGGTTAAGTATCGGACATTCAACAACCGAAGCAGAGATGGACAGCGTTCTCGACGCATTGAAAAATATTGGTGAGTCGTTGAGGTAAGCATCGCCCAAACAATAACTGTCGCATCTGTGTTCGTTTGCGTTTCGTAGGAACTGTGCTTGCACGAATGGTACTGTCGCGGGTTTTCTGCGCACAAGTTGGCCTGATGCAAGAACGGATATTTTTGTATTATTCGCTCCGCCTGAGGTTGGTGTTGTGATGCCCTCTCCGATTATAAAATGAAAGCCCTTTCTGGTTGAATCGTCGCCCCAGGGCAGTAGCAGTTTTCAATTTATTTGTCATTCTTTTCTCTCTTCTGCCGGGCTCCCTTTTTTACAAATTCTTTCTGCTGATACCGGCAATTATTGCAAGGCCCGCGCCAAACTTTCTCTTCCTGCTTTGCGAGAATTGCCTTGCACCCATCCTACGACGATTCTGAAAATCAAAAAGTGAGATCTTGTTTGTAAAAGTTGGCTTTCCACGATCCAAAGCGTAAACGTTCTTCAAATCATCGGCAACTGCAACGGAAAATAATCGTCATTAGTTGCAGCATGACAAACCGTTAGCGATGGGATCTTCTTCATCCGAAAAATGCTACACCAACAATACATCGCCCCTTTTTCCAGCACTCTGGAAACCTCAAAAATCGCCACCTCTTTGACACCCTGATCATTCTCAATCTATAATCCCTCTAACCTACATTTTTCTTGTTTGGTTTCGGTTTACCTGGGTTAGGAAACAGATAATGAATGGTCGTGAACGTGTTCTTGCTTTTTTGAATGGTCAACAGGTGGATCGTCCGCCGTTGATGCCGGTGGTGATGATGCTTTGCGTCGATCAGATTGGCGCCAAGTACGGAGAGTATGTCAAAGATTATCAAGTGCTTGCAGAAGCTCAGATACAAACGGCATTGAAATTTGATTACGACATCGTTTCCAACATTTCTGACCCGGCTCGCGAAGCGGCGGATTGTGGTGCGCACATTGAGTATTACGACGATCAGCCGGCAGCGATTATCGAAAGTGATGCCCTGCTTGCAGATATAGATAAACTCGCAAAACTGGAAACTCCTGATCCCTTCGGCGGTGGTCGGATGACGAATGCGATCAAGGCAATTGAGTTGATGAAGCAGCGAGTCGGCGATGAAAAAGCGATTCAAGGCTGGGTGGAAGGCCCCTGTGCGGAAGCGGCTGACTTACGTGGCATCAACACCTTAATGATGGACTTCTTTGACGAGCCAGAATTTGTCCTGGCGTTATTCGATTTCATTCTCGAAATGGAACTGCAATACGGCAAAGCACAAATAGAGGCTGGGGCAGATATTATCGGAGTGGGAGACGCGGCTGCTTCGCTGATCGGCCCGAAGTTTTATACCGATTTTGTCTGGCCTTACGAAAAGAAACTGGTCGAAGGGCTGCAGGCGATGGGAGCGCATGTCCGCTTGCATATTTGTGGGAACACCAATGCGATTCTTGAAGGGATGGGGAAACTTGGTTGCGAAATTGTTGATCTCGATTATTTTGTGCCGGTTGATTCTGCTCGCAGTGCAATGGGACCAGAGCAGGCTTTGCTGGGAAATATCGACCCGGTAAGCGATTTGCGAAACAGCACCCCCGAAGCAGTAACTGCGGCCATTGCCAAGTGCCATCAGCAGGCGGGGGAGCGATATATTATTGGTGCTGGCTGCGAAATCCCCCGAGATACGCCACTTGAAAATATCCAGGCATTAACCGATTACGCGCATGCTTGCAGGGAGTAATCAACGACGCATCGCACAGGTTTTCATCTTGCAACGATCACAGGGGGAACCGTTGATGACAATCTCTGACGATGCCCCTATCCCAATCAAGCCGGAGACCGATTTAATCGGAAACATTAAACAGGAAGAAGAAAGCGTAACGCCAATCTGTTCCCCTTCAAAAAGTGAAAAGAGTGCTTGCTGTTCAGTCAAATTCATTCCACAATAACCTGGGCTGTAAGGCAGTGTCGGGGCGAGCCCTGCTGATTCAGATTCTGCTCGCAACTGTTCCATCACTTTTGCCTCGGCAGCTTCTGCTCGCTCTGCTCCCACGGCGTTAACAATCATCGCTGCGAGGTCATCTCCTTGTTTCATCAGTTGGCTCGCCAGGTTTTCAACACCGACGCCAGCAGTAGCAACAAAGGCTGCAATAAATTGAGAAGGCCCCAGAAACTCGCCAATTGCTCCTTTGAAAGAAATCTTCTTTTGCTCCAACCGAATTTGCAAAGAACGCTTGTTGATTTCGGTTACTGGCAGGATGCGAAATGATGCACGTGGCGTTGCCCTGTTTTTTGCTTTCTCAACCCAGATATCTAACGCTTCCTGAAACTGCGGACTGGGCGAAACATCTGGAGGATAGCCGAGGTAACGAATGACTTCGCTTCGTTTAACTGGCGTATCGATATCTCGAATAAATCGAGCAGAGGAATCAAGAAAATAATCGAGTTGCTGACTGATCACAAAAGCCTCCCCTGGTATTCGTTATCGAAATATTCCTGTTGAGTTATCCTGACTCTACCGGATTCTATGTGCAGCCGGTTTGAGTGATCAAAAATCGCTTCGCATTGAGCAAGCAATTACTGTCGGGCTTTACTTTTATTGGCT
>JAJRTM010000054.1 GCA_024278285.1 Planctomycetota bacterium | reverse complement strand
TATTGAAACTTTTTCGATTCAAGAAGTTCCAATAATTCTTCGCCCTGCTTGCGATTGTAAACTCCACCTTGCGCGTTAAACGGTTTGAGACCATTCCACGGGATCGGATTATGAGAGGCTGTTATTTGAATACCGCCCGCTGCATTTAATGCGGTCACAAGCACGCCGCAGGTTGGCGTTGTTGCGATTCCTGCATCGATCACCTGGCAACCCGTTGCAGTCAAACCAGCCAGAACTGCCTGCTTCACCATCTCGCCCGTGGAACGCCCATCACGAGAGACAACAATTTTCCCCCCCTGGGCAATTGTCCCAACCGCAGAAGCAAATTCAACAAGAAAACAAGGATCAAGCCCATCACCAGCAACCGCGCGTAAACCAGAAATCGAAAGTATTCTCTGCATGATATCTCAAATGTCTAGGGCGAATTTCCCTGGGTGAACTATTTCATAAACGCAAAATAGTAAAAGATTAATCCTGTGATCGATGTGAATGTCAGGTCAATCGTGCTGAGCCAGCCGAGCAGTTTGTGCTGACCGCTATGTTCGCCGGGCTGGATTGGTTTCGGGAATCTTTTTGTCGCCAGGAAAAGCGTTGTCGCCCACAAAAACGGAGTCGAGATCGCAAAAATAAGATGGATATATAACACTTGCCTCACTTGCGATATCTGTTCTGCTGAAAGACGCGGAGCTTCTGGATTTTTATTGACAATGTTTTCCCAGCCGCCATGCAATCGCATATCAATTTCAAACGCAGCGACCGCAACAAGCAAAATGCCGCCCAGTAATAATTGAAGCAGCCGATGCAACGCAAAATTCCGTTTGAACTTGACCAGCCAAATACTGTAAATCAAAATCGGAACGACCAGGACCAGCGCACAGACGACAAAATCGAGCATGAAAGAGGAGTCGTTCCCCAAAAATCCGTGCTGCATGTTTTAACCTCATATTTTGACAAACAAAAAGGCGAGCCGAGTCAGTTATGACCCTGGTATTTTTTGAGTGTAGATTGCACCGCCAGGAATGTAACTGCATCGTGACCAGAGTCATGACTGACCCGGCTCGCCTGAAAATAATGTCTCTCCACACACAAACAGAGGTTGTATTTCATGGAGGGAATAATTGCGAGAGCAGTTTTGACAGGCCAGACTACGAAAAAGGCCACGCAGTGATATTGCGTGGCCTTTTCATTGTATCGATCTGCTTCGCTTACGATGCTTCCGCTTCGAGCGGCTTGATATTGATGCGTCGTCCCTTTCGGTCAAAGAATACGTGTCCATCTTTCAATGCGAACAAGGTGTAGTCGTTTCCCATGCCGACGTGCTTTCCGGGATGCCATTTGGTGCCACACTGACGAATCAAAATATTGCCAGCGATAACGCTTTCACCACCAAATTTTTTAACACCGCGCCGTTGTGCGTTGGAATCGCGACCGTTTCTTGTCGATCCCTGCCCCTTCTTATGTGCCATGACTCTATCCCATAAATGTCGTTATGAATTTATATCTACAATGATAACAAGCAGTTACGCCTGGACAATCGGCTTTCAAAGTATGGTTACCAAGCCGGACTCCCCCTGATTAACAGGATATTGAGACCCTGCAAGGCGGGGCATTGTAAAGGAAAGGCTTGTTCTATTCAAGTGACTTATTTTGTGATTACAAAGCTAGGGTGCACATTGGGGTTTGCGCGGGGAGTTTTTGGGGGGGGATAACGGGTGTTGTGAGATTGGACGGACTCTTTTTTCCTAACTCCTGAAAGAGGCCAAGGATGGCGATTCAAACAGAAACGAACGAAATTCTTCAGTCAGTCGCCCCTCAACTGGATGCGGTGGCAAAAAATCTGATGCAACAGGTGTACGGCGAAGAGGGGTTGGTGTGGTTTTAATGTTATCCTGCTTTTGTTCCTTTTTTATTGGCCCCAGCCGGGTAGGGTACGCTGTGCGTACCACGATTGAAGAGTTGTGAATGCTATAATGGCTATATTCCAATTAGGTTGTGAATCACAATTGGTGTGCACAGCACACCCTACCCGGCTTATCAGAACAACAGGCCCACATTTTTACCAACCCCCGCGCACAACATTTGTCGTTGAACCCATTTTAACAGCCCAGGGCAGTCCTGATGTCGGTGAGTCAGGAATTTGCTATTGGGAATCGATTGTGGTAAGCTCATTGGTCAGTTTACTTGTGAAATAGGAAGGAACAACTTCACGATTTCGCCCCACCTGACGGCTTCTGCGCCACTTGCCGTTACTCAATCCTGCACGCAAGCGTATTTCGAAGGAATCGCATTATGCTACTAACGTTAAAAGTTTACGAACAGCTCGCAAATTTCAGAAAATTATCATTTTGGTTACGGCGGTCAGAACAGACCAGCCGTGCTGGGAACATCCCTTGTTTCCGGTTTGTTTTCGCATTGAGTTTGGCAATGGTGATTTGCTGCCCAGCTGATGCCTCCGAAATATTTGTTTCGTTGAAAGGCAGCGATGCCAACGATGGTAGTAAAAGACGACCATTCGCAACGTTGGAACGTGCTCGGGACGAAATCCGAAAACGGAAGCAGTCAGCCAGGCTTTCGGAATCATTCACTGTGTTTGTACGTCGAGGCGTTTATTCTCTACCCAAGGGGTTGCAGTTCAAGAAGCAGGACAGCGGTTCGGCAACGGCTCCGATTGTGTGGCAAGCGTATGAGGATGAAGAGGTCAGTCTGATTGGCGGGCGGATGATTCAGCGATTTACTCCTCACAAGGGAAAAATCCTTAAAGCGAATGTCGCCTCACAAGGTTTTCAGGGCATCGCATTCAAGCAACTGATTTTTGATGGGCAGCGTCAGCATTTAGCACGTTATCCGAACTTCGATCCCCAAAACCCCTACGGCGGCGGTTGGGCTTATGTGGATGGAAAATATATTCAGATGTATAAAGAAATTCCCGGCGAAGATAAACATTCCTTTACCTTCAAGCAGGAAGACGCGAGGAAGTGGCAGCGACCGGAAGAGGTGCGGGTTTTTGTTTTTCCTCGGTACAACTGGTGGAATAATATTTGCCAGATTAAATCGATTGATCCGACGACGCGAAAGGTCATCCTTGCGAAAAACGCATCTTATGCGATTCGTCCCGGCGACCGTTACTATTTTTGTAACGCGATGGAAGAGTTGGATGCCCCTGGGGAATGGTATCTCGACAAAGAAAGTGGAACGCTTTATTTCTGGCCCCCGGTACGATTGAAGGACCAGATCGTGATGGCGCCGACAACGCGTATGATTCTTGATATCGCCCCCGAAACATCCTACCTCACTTTTCGCGGGTTCACGTTCGAGTGCTCAGAAGGTCATGCAATCCGTCTGGATCAAACGACACATTGCCAGATTGTTGCCTGCACCATTCGCAATGTGGGCGATTATGCAGGATCGGCAGTTGTCATCCACCGTGGGACTGAAAATCGCGTTGTCGGCTGCGACATTTACAATGTTGGTCGCCATGCGGTCAGTCTCAGCGGCGGTGATCGGGCGACTTTAACATCAGCCAATAACTCGGCAGAGAATAACTACATTCACCATACGGGAGTTTTCTATAAACAGGGAGTCGGCGTTGAATTGAATGGCGTGGGCAACAAAGCTGCACACAATTTGATTCATGATTGTCCGCGGTTCGGGATCTACTTCAAGGGCAATAATCAGATCATTGAATACAACCACATTCGTCACGTGAATCTGGAAACATCTGATACCGGTGCTATTTATACCGGCGGGCGAGATTGGCTCGGCTCACGCGGTTCTGTCATTCGCTATAATTACTTTCACGATATTCTTGGGTACGGTTTCGAGGATGGCCATTGGGTTTCGCCACATTTTGCATGGGGCATTTATCTTGACGACAACACGGGTGGAGTCGATGTCATT
The DNA here is from genome assembly GCA_024278285.1 of Planctomycetota bacterium. Taxonomy (GTDB): domain Bacteria; phylum Planctomycetota; class Planctomycetia; order Planctomycetales; family Planctomycetaceae; genus Rubinisphaera. The sequence goes on along the minus strand of JAJRTM010000054.1, from coordinate 1,114 downwards.
GGTAATATTGTCGCTCGCACGGTTCGCGGTTTGATTCACCTTCATAACGGACGCGACAATCGTATCGAAAATAATATCTTTCTCGACGGAACATTGCAGCAGATCGAATGTAATGGCTGGACCGGTTCACATCGACGTTGGCACCAACATCTTGAAACCATGATTAAAGGTTATGAATCGGTGGCTGGTTTGCCGGCATGGAAAACGATGCGAAACATGGATGTGCATCCCAACGACGCTGTCTTGCCTGATGACACCGTCATGAGCGGCAACTCGTTTCTTCGCAATATCGTTTGCTATCACGGTTCGGATTCGAGATATATCAAGTTGCGAAACTTTTCGTTGAAGCACAATCAGTTCGATTATAATCTGGTCTGGAATTATGGTCGCCCCGTCTTAACGGGTTATACCAAAGCTGGTCGGGTCTTGTCGGGCAACATTGCACCAAATCCTGGATTTGAAAAGGGCGTCGTCGGCACGCTTCCCCAAAAATGGCGGTGGCAAATCCGGCCTTCAAATAAATCGAACTCTCAAATGGTTGCGACAAAACCAGCGACTGGGCGCCGAGCGTTGCGAATTGATGCCGATTTCGTCAAGGAAAAACCTCGCGATAACTACCCGATCATTGTCAGTGACGAACTGGAATTGAAACTGGGACGCTCCTATAAAATCTCTGCTAAATTCAAAGCGACTCGGCCAGACGCAAAAGCGAAGCTGATGCTTCAATCATACGTCGCTGGCGAATATTTCTGGGCTAACCGATCACCAGATATCGCAGTGGGGTTAAAATGGAAAGAAGCGTCATTCGTTTTCAAAATCCCTGCACCTGACGAGAAAGGTTGGCACAAAGAAATGAAAACCTTTCGAATTCGATTCGATTTCCCCGACGAAAAAGGTTCGCTTTTTGTGGATGACGTATCACTTGTCGAAATTGATACTTTAAGCGAATGGGAATCGTGGCAGGCGTTCGGCATGGACCGTCATTCACAAGTTGCCGATCCTTTATTTGTTGATCTTGAGAACGGCGACTTTCGCTTGAAGCCAGAATCGCCCGCGTTTAAGTTAGGGTTCCAGCCAATCCCCTTCAAGCAGATCGGCCCGCAAAAAAACGCCC
>JAJRTM010000626.1 GCA_024278285.1 Planctomycetota bacterium | reverse complement strand
CCCTTTGTCGTGATCAGCAACGGTTGCGACCGGATTGCCGCCATTGCCCCAGATGTTTCCCTGATACACATCGTGATCGTCCGGCAAGCAAATTGTGGGTCGGTCCCGCATTAAATCGCGAAACGCCCAACCGAACAGATACCACTTTCGCAGGTAATTCAAAATCGCACGGTCAAAAGGTTTTCGGATAATGCCGTACCCGCCTACACTTTCGTAAAGCTGATCCCCGGAAAAGAAAAGTAGATCGGGATTTTGATGAGCCACCGTGTTGACGATTTCCAAATTCGGGAAACCATAATCGGTATTGCCGGTAAATCCTGCGACGACTAAATCATGATCAACAGGGTCTTTGCGGATTGTTCCTTTGTATTCGTCGAGAAATTGAGGTGGTGATTTGTGAAAAGAGGTTAACTGTAATCGGTAGGGAATATCTTTTTTCGAGTTCCAGTGTGGAATTCTTATTGTTGCGGTATAGGATGCCAAATCGACTTTTAAGCGGTTCTTGTATCGCTTCCAATTCGCTCCCTCTTTCAAATAGAGATCAAGATGATGATTTTGAAGGTTGGCAATCGGCGGAAGTTGAGCGGTTATTTTCAGAACATGTCCATCCATCCCACGTGAATCACTTAACGTGTGCATTGCCCAGAGAATGGGACCAAACGCATGGGAAGGGTCAGCAGTAATTTTGTCTCCTGAAATTGCCCAGTCATCAAACCAGAACCTGGCACCAAAGCGTTTTTTCTGGAGTGTTCGAAATGGATTTTGAAGCAACGCGATATTACCATACAACTGCTTAGCAGGAATAGTCAATTTTAGCGGGGGGCCGAGAGGCTTTTTAGTACCGGCATCCAGCGCCTGGAGAGTTAGTGTCCCCTGAGTTTCTGTCGCTGTCCCTTTTAAGACCAGTCGAACACCGAATCGTTGTTCCCACGGGTTTTTTAACTGTTCACGTTTTGAGCCCAGGAAAAGAATGCCATTCGCCTGTAAGCCGCATTCAATTCCTTTCCCTTTCAAGCAACGGGCGCGATAATCATCAATTTCATCTTGAATACCTATGATAAACCCGGCTGCGCCAAGTGGATTCCGCGAGGTAATTTTGCCAATGTTGACCGCAGTTTCGAACGAGCCGGGCTTGTTCGAAATTGTGTGAGTCAGAATGTGTACGTTACGGTTCCCCGCCCCGTTGATGCTTTCGATACGCTTGTTTCTCACGTTCCAATCTTCCATCGGATTGGCCCAGAGTTCTTTTCCCAGCCAGATTTGATTCTCTGTGTTATTCCAATCAATCAGTTTGGTAGCCGAGGCTTTCTGCGCCGCAAAGAGGGCTGGCGAGGCAGTTGAAGCGATCATCCCAGAGAGCACAAAGAGGCCGCAAGTTGCGACACGGCAGGCAGATTTCAACATTTTTGATCCTGTGTATGGCACGATAAATCCTGTTTTACAAGATGGTTGCAGTTTTGATTAACATTCCACTCATTCCAATGTGGCAAACTCGTCAAGAGATCGCAAGAGAGGAAGCATCATAACCCCAAATGGGCAACTGGGAAAGATAGGTGGAGTTTTCAGGTTTTGCCAGTTCTATGGCTGTTGCCGATCTAAACGGTTGGATTGGTTAATACGCTTGAGATCGAATTGATCCTTGCTGTGATTGAAGGACGATGAATGACTCAGAATGACGGTGTTTCTGGTTATACGGATTAATTGTCCCGATTATAGACAATGTCACCAGTGACAAATTGAACTTGCCTGTCAATATCTTGAAAAGAGATTTTCTGGCATTGCCAGGAGTGTAAGGAACAGATCATGTCTGGAATAAGAAAACTGTTACTTGGTGGGGCCGTTTGTTGCCTGATTGCTTCTTTAATCATCCCGCTGCCTTCTGGTAATGGGACTGGTACAACATCGGAAGCCTCTGCTAAAATCGGTCCGAAGTTTCGTAAACCGTGGCTGAAGAAAAGAAGCAGCTCGAAAAAGAAGTCTGTCAAATCATATCCGATTCCTAAAGAGGGGCAGACATCACAACCGCAATCGCAACCGCAACCGCAATCGCAACCGCAACCGAAGCTGAATCCAAGACCGGAATTGGATTTGCTGACTCAGCCTGCTGAAGCGGTCGGTTCTGGAAGCCCTAAGTCGGTCATGCAGGAATTGCAGGAGCTTTATGAACAAAACGGTCAACAGGCTCCGGGAATGACTCAGTTTCAGTCACAACCGCAACTACACCGCCCTAAAGCACAACAAAAGCAACACCGTACAAAAAAATCAAAAAATATCTTCAGTCGTGCTTATGAAAAAATAACAGGGAAATTCAAGTCTCGGCCGGCTCCTGAAGAGTTGCCTGTTTTCGAGCCGGAAGGCTTGCCCGACTGGGAGCAACCGAATTCTCCACAACCCGAAGATATTGTTTCATCACCATCGCCGCAAGATTTACCGGAGCCGACCGAGCCTGCTGATTTCATCATACCGCCACAACCACAGCCTAACTTTTTACCTGGTTTGGATGTGAGTGACATTGAAGATATCAAACCAGCTATTACTGAAGGAGTTGGCACGATCGATGTGAACGATCCATTTCCTTTACCTCCGTTGCCAGGTGAAGTAGGAGTTCCATCTGCGGCTAATCAAAGTCGAACCGAGGTTGTTCAAACGCCGGATCAACCGGCTGCCGAAAAGAACGCACTCGATGTTTCTCTTCCACTTCCAGGGATTGATACACAAGAAACCGTCACTGTTGAACTTGAGCAACCCAAGCAAGAGTTTAGCGAACCTGTTCAAATAACAGTTGAGCAGGAAATGAACGAATATGTGAGCGAAGGATTCGCAAGCACAAGTAACCTGAGTAGTGTCCCCGATAAAAATGCTAAAGAAAGCAAGTTGCCTCCTGCTCCTTCTGCGGTGTTAAGCGTTCCACAGAGTCCACGGAAATCAATGGCAACCAAACTCCCTACAACTTACCAGGGGTGGCGAAGTCGTGATGGGCAACCACTTCCACTTGAGCCGAACACGCTCAATACTCCCGTGGAAGCCCGACCTGCGGCACTACCCAATCCAGCGATTGTTCACAAAGAAGCAGCTTCCGATAAATATCGACGCATTGCAGAACGAGGCGGTCGCACGGGCTTCAAAGGATTCTGCCCGGTTGTTCTCAGAGATGACCTTGAACTGGTCGATGCCTCGCCTGCTTATCGTATCGAGTATGAAGGGGCGATCTACTACTTTTCCTCGGCTCTGGCATTGGAGAAATTCCAGCAATCGCCAGTTCGTTATGCTCCTGCCAGAGGCGGAATTGACCTCGTCAAGTTCAATACCCAGGGAGTGGAAGAAGCAGGTCGGCTCGATTACGCCGTGTGGTATCACGACCGTTTGCATCTGTTTTCTACACAAGAAAGTATGGAACAGTTTAAGTCTGCTCCAGAGAGTTTTATTCCAGAGAACTAATTTATTCGTCAACACGATTGATTAGATTCCTCAAGAGCCACACAATATAAAAGTGTGGCTCTTTTTTTGTTAGGAGTTAAAAGTAGGCAGTAGGCAGTAGGCAGTAGGCAGTAGGCAGTAGGCAGTAGGCAGTGGGATGGCGTGCTTGCACCCATCAAATACGATATCTATCTCGTCAACCTTTTTATCGATTGTTGACTATTTCGATTCTTTCAATTTGCTGAACGCTACTCGGCACGCGATCCAACGAAACTGATTAGATTAACTGGGGGCTTGACTCAGCCAACAGTATTAAGAAGAATATGACAGAGCACCAACCAACTGTAACTTCGGTCAAATTTCGCCTGGGTAGCTTTGCGCTGGCGTTGGTCGCGTTGATTACCATCTGGGCCTGGCCGGAAATTCAAGGGCTTTCTCCTGAAGGGAAACGGCTGGCTGCGGTTGGGGTGATGATGGCTATTTTGTGGTCAACACAATCGCTGCCTCTTGCGGTCACAAGTTTAATTCCCCTTGTTGCGTTCCCGCTGTTGGCGATTCAATCAGCCAGCATCGTCAGCAAAGCGTACATGAGTTCGATCATTCTATTGTTCTTTGCAGGGTTTGCAATCGCGATTGGTGTCGAGCGTTGGGGCTTGCATAAACGGCTGGCTTTGCTCTGCCTGCTCGCAACCGGAACCAGTCCGAAACGAATTGTTCTTGGATTCATGCTGGCAACAGGTTTACTTTCAATGTGGATCAGCAACACGGCTGCCACTTTATTGATGCTCCCGATCGCGCTGGCAGTGATCACATCTCTTTCGCAGCCAGACGAAAAAAACGGCAACGCACGAACAATCAAATCAACAACTATTTCCAAGTTTGCCACCGCGTTATTATTGGGCATCGCCTACTCAGCAAGCATTGGCGGTTTAAGCACCTTAATTGGCACACCTACCAACGCCGTTTACGCTGGTTTCTGGGCCGAATCAGGAGCTTCACCACAGGAATTGCAACGCTATTCGGTTTCTTCCGGGCAATGGATGCTGATGTTTCTTCCCGTCTCAGCTTCCCTTTTCATCGCAGCCTGGGTTTTAGTTTGCCTGCCGATCTGGAAAGGAGTCACGTTTAATGGTCAAGCGAAAACAGTCATCCTCCAGCGGTATCGGGCACTTGGAAAACTTGAAGGGGGCGAACGGTTGATGCTGTTCGTGTTCCTGACAACGGCCCTGTTATGGATGTCGCGAGCCAGTATTCATATTGGTGGCTTTGTCATTCCCGGTTGGGAAAGCGGTTTGACATTACTGATTCAATCGTTCAATCCAACTTTCAATTACAAAGGGCTCCTGCACGATTCCACAGCCGGGCTGGCGATGCTTATTTTGATGTTTCTGATTCCTGTTCGTAACAAGGAAACGAATCAATTCGACTATCTGATGGATTGGGAAACAATCGAAAAGAAAACACCTTGGGGAATTCTATTGCTCTTTGGCGGAGGTTTCGCGATTGCAGGAGCGTGTACTTCTACCGGATTATCGGTTTGGCTGGGGGAAATTCTGGCTGAGAATATTGAACCGATGGGAAGTACCATGCAGGTTTTTTCTGTCAGCACTCTGGTTATTTATCTGACAGAATTCACCTCGAATACGGCAACCATCAATGCGTTACTACCCGTCTTGAAAGAAACCGCGGTTGCGTTATCGCTTGATCCACGCAAACTGATGCTCCCGGCGACAATCGCAGCCAGTTGTGCGTTCATGCTTCCGATCGCCACGCCTCCCAATGCGATTGTCTTCAGCTCCAATCGTTTAAGCGTCTGGCAAATGATACGCACCGGCTTCTGGCTCAACATCATCGGCATTTTTCTTGTCACGCTAATCACTCTTAACTGGTCGCTGCAAATAGGACAAATCAACGAAGTCAT